>NZ_JBEXUE010000071.1:0-29750 GCF_040614275.1 Streptosporangium sp. NPDC006013 | reverse complement strand
GCCCGACCGAGCAGCTGGGGATGCCCTTTCGGTCACCGGACGGCATCCATCTGCTGGGTACCGACGTCCTGGGCCGGGACGTGCTGAGCCGCGTGCTGTGGGGAGGGCGGGTGATCGTCCTCACCGGGCTCGGCGCGACGCTGGTCGCCGGAGCCGCGGGAATGGCCGCGGGTGTGTTGACGGGGCTCGCGCCCCGCCGTGTCGGCGATCTCGTGCTGCGGCTCGTGGACGCTTTGGCGGTGCTTCCCGCGCTGTTGCTCATTCTCGTGCTGGCGGCCGGTTTCCCCGGCAGCGATTTGGCGGTTGTGGCCGCCGTCGCCCTGGCCACCACTCCGTTCTCGGTACGTGTGCTGCGCGCGGCCACCCGGCAGGTCGTCGTCACCGGCTACGCGGAGGCGGCGTATGCCCGTGGCGACAGCAGATGGGCCGTGCTGGGCCACGACATACTGCCCAACATCGCCGGACCGGCACTGGCGGACACGGCCCTGCGGCTGGTTGCGTCCGTTCACCTCACCGCTACCGCCGGCTTCCTCGGCCTCGGCCGCGGCGCGCCGGCCCCGAACTGGGGACGCATGATCAACGAGAACATATCCGGCGCCTCTCTGACGGTCGCGCCCTTCCTGGCGCCCACCCTGTTGATCGTGCTGCTCTCGGTCTGCGTCGGCCTGCTGGCCGACTGGTTCGCCGACGCGGCATCCGGGGAGCGGCGATGACCACCGCGGACGGCGAGGAACTGCTCCGCGTCACGGGGCTGACGCTGGCCCCGGTCGGCGGCGGCCTCCCCGTTCTGCGGGAGGCGACGCTGACCCTCGCCTCCGGGCGGGTGCTGGGGGTGATCGGGCGGTCAGGCTCCGGCAAGAGCAGCCTGGCGCTGAGCCTGCTCGGCCACGTGCGCCCCGGCCTGGAACGGCGCTCCGGCACGGTGCGGGTGGCCGGTCTCGATCCGTTCGACCGGTCGGGAGCCCGCCGGTTGCGTGGCCGGGTGGTGTCGTTCATGGGGCAGGATCCGGCGGCCTCCCTCAACCCCGCGCTACGGATCGGGGCACAGGTCGCGGAGGCGGTACGGCTGCGCTCACCCGGACTCTCCGACGTCGCCGGGCAGGTCCGGTCGCTGCTGTCGTCGGTGCGGCTGCCGGCCGACAGGGCGTTTCTGCGGCGCCGTCCCCATCAGCTCTCCGGCGGGCAGGCGCAGCGGGTGGCACTCGCGGCCGCCCTGGCGGGCAGGCCGCGGCTGCTGGTCCTGGACGAGCCGACGGGCAGCCTGGACACCGTGCTGGCCCACCAGATGCGTGAACTGCTGACCGAACTGGTGCGAGACGGTGACCGCACGGCGGTGCTGGTCAGTCATGACCCGGATTGGGTCGCGGCGCTGGCGGACGAGGTGATCCGGCTGGACGACGGGCGGATCACCGCCTCCGGTCCGCCGCGGACGGTACTGCTGGTCGGGCCGCACGTCACCGCGCCCGCCGACCGTGCGGATGCCGGGACTTCCCGGACGGCCGTTGGCGAGAACCGGGGCGAGCTGCGGGTATGCGATCTGTCGGCCGCGCACGGCCGCAGAGTCGTCCTGCACGAGGTCTCGCTGACCGTCCCCGCCGGCACGTGCACAGCTGTGGTGGGGCCGTCCGGTTCCGGCAAGACCACGCTTGCCCGCTGTCTGGTCGGCCTGCATCGCGCGGTGCGGGGCACGACCGGCTGGAGGGACGGGTTCGACGGGCCGCCTGTGGCTTCGGGGCGCGGCCGTGCGGTGCAGTTGGTGGCCCAGGACTCCCGTGGGGCGCTCAATCCGCGAGAGTCCGTGCGGACCGCCCTGATGCGGCCGCTGACCGGCCTGCGGGGAATGTCAGCCGAGGAGGCCGCCGCCGAGGCCGGCAGGACGCTCGGGCTGGTCGGCCTGGCGCCGGCGATCCTGTCACGCCGGCCAGGCGAGTTGTCCGGCGGGGAGCGCCAGCGGGTCAACCTGGCGCGGGCCCTGGCCGGTGCGCCGCAGGTGCTGGTCTGTGACGAGATCACCTCGGCGTTGGACCCGGAGATCGGGGCCGGTGTCCTGGACCTGCTGACCTCGTTGCGCCGGACGCTGGGTCTGACGGTATTGCTGGTGACCCATGACCTGACCGAGGTGGCGCGGTACGCGGACCGGGTCGTCGTCTTGGACGGCGGGCGGGTGGTCGAGTCGGGCCCACCGGGCCGGGTGTTCGACCGGCCGGAGCACGCGGTGACACGGGAACTGGTTGGCTGCTCCCGTGTGGGCCCGGTACGAGACCCGGGGTAGCCGCAGGAGGCAGAGGCGAAGGAGACGCCGCAGGCGCGTGAGGGGAGGGGGCACGGGCCGCCCTCTCCCCTTCCCTGCCCTGTCATGCCGGTGAGAGCGTCCCGGCCAGGGCCTTCTTGTCGATCTTTCCGACCGCGGTCAGCGGCATGGCCGCGATTCCCACCACCTGGTCGGGTGCCTTGTACTCCGCCAGCCCGCGCCCTCTGAGGAAGGCGGCCAGTTCCCGCGTCCCCGGGGTCGGCCCGGCGCAGACCAGGAACGCCACCGACCGCTCGCCCCACTTCTCGTCGGGAACCCCGACCAGCGCCGCCTCCGTGACCGCCGGGTGGGTGAGCAGGTGCTCCTCCACCTCGGTCGCTGCGATCTTCTCGCCGCCGCGGTTGATCTGGTCCTTGATCCGTCCGACGACGACCAGGTGGCCGGAGGGAAGCCGGCGTACGACGTCCCCGCTGCGGTAGAAGCCGTCGGGGGTGAAGGCGACGTGGTTGTGCTCCTGCGCACGGTAGTAGCCGCGCAGGGTGTAGGGGCCCCGGGTGAGCAGTTCGCCGGGGAGACCGTCGGCGACGGGCCGGCCGTCGGGGCCGACGATGAGGACCTCGTCGTCCGGGCAGATCGGGCGCCCCTGGGAGGTGCAGATGAGATCCTCGGAGTCCTCCAGGCGGGTGAGGCTGATCAGTCCCTCGGCCATGCCGAAGACCTGCTGGACCGTCACGCCCAGCGCGGGGCCGAGTTTGCGGGCGATGTCGTCGGCAAGCCGCGCTCCCCCGACCTGGAGCACCCTGAGGCTGTCGAGGTCCGCTCCGCCGCGGGCACCTTCCTCCATCCAGTACGGGATCAGGGGCGGGCTGAGCGAGGTGATGGTCACGCGCTCGCGCTCGATCAGCGCGAAGGCGGTCTGCGGGCTCGGATCGGGCGACACGACGACGGTACCGCCGGCGGCCAAAGTGCCCAGCACGCCGGGGCAGGCCAGCGTGAAGTTGAAGGCGATCGGCAGGACGGCGAGATAGACGGAGTCCTCGTCGAGCCCGCAGATCTCGGCGGCGGCGCGGGCGTTGTAGGCGTAGTCGTCGTGGGTGCGCGGGATGAGTTTGGGCAGGCCGGTGGTGCCGCCGGAGTGCAACAGCAACGCCAGGTCGCCGGCGACGGGATCCTCCTGCTCGATCGCGACGGGTGAGTCGTCGTTCATCAGGTCTTCGAAACGCGTGAAGTCTCGATGCGCGCCCGGGTCGCCGACCACCACCACGTGGCGTAGCGTGCCGCTTCCCGCCTGGTCGGTGAGGATGTCGCGGAGCAGCCCGCGGTGGTCGAAGCGGGCGTGCCGGTCGGGGATGACGCAGGCCACCGCGCCCGAGATGCGGACCAGGTGGCCGATCTCGGCGCGGCGGTGTCCCGGCATGGCGTGGACGGGTACCGCGCCGAGGCGTTGAAGGGCGAACCAGAGCTGGACGAACTCCGCGCAGTTGGGCAGTTGGACCACGACACGGTCGCCTTTGCGCAGGCCCAGCCGCCGCAGTCCGCGCGCGAGCCGGTTCGCCTCGGCGTCCAGGTGGGCGTAGGTCCAGCGGCGCTCGCCGTCGACGAGCGCGGTTCGCTGCGGGCGCTGCGCGGCCCAGTCACGTAGGTGCGCGCCGAATGTCCGGCCACTCCAGTAGCCGGCGCGGCGGTAACGCTCCGCGTCGGCGTCCGGCCAGACCGGATGGGTCTGGGTCTGGGTCTGGGTCATGGCGATCCCCTTCGTCGTCTCCCGCTGGGAGTGGCATGTGCCTCGTTCATCCGTTTAGGATGCACGAGTAGAAATGATAACCATTTCTACTATATTGCTCCATCGGCACGCCCTTCCGCTGACACAACGCCACGGGCAAGCACCACGAACATCCGAGAGCCCACACCGGAGGGAAACCCACCCTTGAGTGACGAACACTCCGTCCCAGAACAGACGTCGAACCCCGCAGAGCCGCCTTCGCATGCGCCCGCACCGGCCTTCGCGCCGGACGACGTACGCGAGGCGGTCGCTCAGGCGCTGGAGATACCGGCGGACGAGATCGACCAGGAGCGCGACCTGTTCGAGCTCGGACTCGACTCCCTCACCGTGATGAAACTCGTCGGCGAGTGGCGCCGCCGCGGTATCGCCGTCACCTTCCGGGACCTGGTCCAGGACCCGGTGCTCGGCTCCTGGAGCACCCTGCTGACAGAGAAGGCACAGCAGGCCTCCACCGACATGCCCTCCCCCGCCCTCCCCCCGGACCCCGGTTACGACGAGGAGGCGCCGTTCGCGCTGGCGACGATGCAGCACGCCTACTGGATCGGCCGGCAGGACGGCCAGCCGCTGGGCGGCGTCGCCGCCCACTTCTACGTCGAACTCGACGGCGAGAGGGTGGACCCCGTACGGCTCGACCAGGCGCTGCGCACTCTGAGCGAGCGGCACGGCATGCTGCGGGTCCGCTTCGACGACGAGGGCCGCCAGCACTACGGCGCGCCCGGCACCGGCCTGGTCGTCCACGACCTGCGGGAGCTGCCCGCCGACGATGTCACCGACACCCTGGAGACGTTGCGCGAGCGCCACACCCACGGCCGCCTGGACATCGCGGCGGGCGAGGTCTTCCGGGTCTCCCTGTGCCTGCTGCCCGGCGGGCGAACCAGGCTCCAGCTCGACCTGGACATGATGGCCGGCGACGCGCTGAGCCTGCGCGTCCTGCTCACCGATCTGCACCGGCTGTATGAGCGCCCCGACAGGCCACTGCCCGCCTTCAGCCTCGACTACGGCCGCTACCTGGCCGAACACGCCCGGCGTCGTGGCCCAGAACGCGAGCGGGCCGCCCGGTGGTGGCGCGACCGGCTCCCCGATCTTCCCCGGGCGCCCCGGCTGCCCACGACGGTGGATCCGCTGCGGCCCGTGTCCGCGGCCGACTCCGCGCTCACCCACTCCAGGCGTCTGCACCACTGGCTGGACCCCGACGCCAAGGCCGCGTTCCTGGCACGGGCACGCCTGCACGGCATCACCCCCGCGGCCGCCCTGGCCACCGCGTTCGCCGAGGTCATCGCCGCCTGGAGCGACACCCACCGCTTCCTGCTCAACCTTCCGCTGTTCGACCGGGAGATGCTCACCCCCGACGTCGCCGGGCTCATCGGTGACTTCAGCGGCTCCGTCCTGCTCGACGCGGACATGAGCGCCGCCCTGCCCTTCACCGAACAAGCCCGGCGGCTGCAGGACGGTCTGCAGGCGGGGGTCGCTCACGGCGCGTACGGCGGCGTCGAGGTGCTGCGCGACCTCGCGCGCCTTGAAGGCGCCCCCGTCCTCGCGCCCGTCGTCTACACCAGCGCCATCGGCCTGGGCGAGATCTTCGAACCGGACGTCCAGGCGACCTTCGGCCGCCCGGTGTGGATCATCTCCCAGGGCCCCCAGGTCTTCCTGGACGCCCAGGTCACCGAACTCGACGGCGGACTCCTTCTCAACTGGGACGTCCGCGACGGAGTGCTCGCCCCCGGCGTGCCGGACGCGGCCTTCGACGCCTACCGCCGCCTGGTCACCGACCTCCTCACCACCTCAGAGGCCTGGCTGCTGCCCGTCGGACCGCTGCTGGCCGCCGACCGGCTCGCGGTCCGCGCCGTCGCCGCCCTGCCTGCGGCCCCGCAGCCCGGCCACGTTCTGCACACGCGCTTCTTCCGGCTCGCCGACGAGCGGCCCGGCCGCGTCGCCGTCGTCGGAGAGGACGGATCCGCGCTGACGTACGCCGAACTCGCCCTGGTGGCACGGAAGGTGGCGACCCTGCTGCGACACCACGGTGTGCGGGAGGGCGACACCGTGGCCATCACCCTGCCCAAGGGCACCGCCCAGATCGCCGCCGTCCTCGGGGTGCTCGCCGCGGGAGCCGCCTACGCGCCCGTCGGGGTGGAGCAGCCCGCGGTCCGGCGCAGCCGCATCCACGCCATGGCCGGCGCGGCCGTCGTGCTCACCGACGACGCTCACGCCCATCTATGCGCCGATCTGCCCGAAGTAGCCGTGCTGCGCCTGGCCGACGCCGAGGAACTCCCCCCCGGGCCCGTCGCCCACCCCGGACCGGACAGTGCCGCATACCTGCTCTTCACCTCCGGCTCGACCGGGCTGCCCAAGGGGGTGGAGGTGTCACACCGCGCCATCGTCAACACCGTCGACGCGATGGGGGATCAGTTCGGCGTCGGTCCCGGCGACCGCACGCTGGCGATCTCCGCCCTCGACTTCGACCTCGCCACCTACGACATCTTCGCCCCGCTGTCCGTCGGCGGGCAGGTGGTCGTCGTCGGCCAGGAGCACCGGCGCGACGCCCACCACTGGGCACACCTCGTCCGCGAGCACAAAGTCAGCATCGTCCAGTGCGTTCCCGCACTGCTGGACCTGCTCATGGCGGCGGGCGGGGACGCCGGACTCGGCGGCACGCTGCGCCTGGTCCTGCTCGGCGGCGACTGGGTCGGGCTCGACCAGCCCGCCCGGCTGCGCGCCCTCGTCCCCGGCTGCCGCTTCGTGGCCCTCGGCGGCATGACGGAGGCCGCCGTGCACTCCACCGTCTTCGAGGTCGACGAGGTCGACCCCTCGTGGAGGTCCATCCCCTACGGCGTGCCGCTGCGCAACATGCGGGCCCGCGTCGTGGACGGGCGCGGACGCGACTGCCCCGACCAGGTGCCCGGTGAGCTGTGGATCGGCGGCCCAAGCGTCGCCACCGGCTACCGCGGCGATCCTGAGCGCACCGCGTCCCGGTTCGTCGAGCATGACGGCGACCGCTGGTACCGCAGCGGGGACCTGGCCCGCTACCGGCCGGACGGTGTCCTGGAGTTCCTCGGCCGCGCCGACCACCAGGTGAAGATCGGCGGGCACCGCATCGAACTCGGCGAGGTCGAAGCGGCACTGGAAGAACATCCGGACGTGCTGCACGCGGTGGCCACCGTGCTGGAGACCCCGGTCCGCCGCCTGGCGGCGGCCGTGTCGGTCATATCGCCCACGGGCGGCCGCCCCGACCCCGGCCTCCTGCGGAGCCGGGCGGCCGAACAACTGCCCGCCTACATGCTTCCCGAGCATGTCCTGGTCATGGACACGATGCCGCTCACCTCCAACGGCAAGCTCGACCGGGCGGCCGTGCGGCGTGTCCTGACGACCTCCGCACGCGAGCGCCCCGTAGCGGCGCAGGCCCCGTCCGGCCCGGTGGAGACCGTGGTCGCGGGTGTGTGGGCCGAACTCCTCGGGGTGCGCGACGTGAGCCGCGGTGACGGCTTCTTCGCGCTCGGCGGCGACTCGCTCATCGCGACCCGCATGATCGGCCGGCTGCGCGCCGCCGGCGTCGGCGGGGCCCGCGTGGCCGCGCTCTTCGCCAACCCGGTTCTTCGGGAATTCTCCGCGCTGCTGACACTGCGGCCCGGCACCCCCGGCCCGGACACCGCACCGACCACCGTCCTCTCGTCTGACCCTGGCCACGCCTACGAGCCTTTCGCCCTCACCGATGTCCAAGCCGCCTACCACACCGGACGCGACCCCGGTTTCACCCTCGGCGGCGTCGGAACCTGGCACTACAGCGAGTTCGACGGCGCGCAGGTCGACCTGGGACGGCTGGAGCGGGCCTGGCAGACCCTCATCCGACGGCACGGCATGCTGCGCGCCGTCGTACGAGAGGGCACGCAACAGGTGCTGGAGACCGTCGCACCGTATCGGATCGACTGCCAGGAGAGCGACGCCGCCGGAGCCGACGAGGCCCTCGCCGCCCTGCGCGAGCGGATGTCCCGCCAGGTCCGCGACCCCGGCCGCTGGCCGCTCTTCGCCGTCGCGGCGGTGCGCTACCCCGGCCCCTCGGGATCGGTCCGGACCAGGCTCGCCGTCGGCCTGGACTACCTCGTCCTGGACGCACTGTCGATCACCACCATGTACGCCGAGCTCAACGCCCTGTACGCCGACCCCGAAACCTCGCTGCCGGCGGTCGAGCTGTCGTTTCGCGACTACCTCACCCAGCTTCCGGCCGACCCCCGCTCCACCGAACGGGCCCGCGCCCACTGGCAGGCACGGCTGGAGGAACTGCCCCCCGTCCCCACCCTGCCCCTGGACCGCAATCCGGCGCTGCTCGAGACGCCCAGGTTCACCCGCAGGCAGCTGCGCCTGGACGCCACCGCCTGGCGCACCGTCAAGGAGCGCGCCGCCCGGCACGGCCTGACGCCGTCCACCGTGCTGCTCGCCGCCTACGGGGAGGTCCTGGCGACCTGGAGCGGAACCGACGCCCTCACCCTCACCTTGACCCTGTTCAACCGGCGCGAGGTGCACCCGCACGTCCACCGCGTCCTGGGAGACTTCACCTCCCTGTCCCTGGCCGCCTACCGCCGCTCCGGCGGCGGCTGGCTGCCTGCCGCCGCTGCGCTGCAGCAGCGGCAGGCCGAGGACCTCGACCACCAGGATGTGCCGATCGCCTGGCTGCTGCGGGAGTTCGCCCGCCGTGCCGGCACCCTTGACGCCGCCGCGCCGGTGGTGTTCACCAGCGCGCTCGGCGTCGGCGACGCCGGACTGTCCGACCCGGCCTCAGGCTTCCCGCGCAAGGTATGGGGAATCTCCCAATCCCCCCAGGTCATCCTGGACAACCAGGTCACCGAGGAATCGGGCGAGCTGGTCGTCACCTGGGACGCGGTGGAGGAACTGTTCAGCGACGGCGTGCTCGACGCCATGTTCGCCGCCCACACCCGGCTGATCCACCACCTGGCCGACGGCGACTGGACGGCACCGATCCCGGACCTGCTGCCCGCCGCGCAGCGGCAGCGGCGTACGGCGGTGGCGCTGGAGGAGGAGGGCGACCCCGTCACACCCCGGCTCCTGCACGAGGCGTTCTTCGAACGCGCCGCCGCCGAACCGGACCGGACGGCACTGGTCACCTCCGAGGGCGGCACCACCAGCTACGGCGCGCTCGCCGACGGGGCGCTGCGCACCGCCGCCGCCCTGCTGGAGCGCGGCGTGCGGCCAGGCGACCTCGTCGCAATCAGCCTGCCCAAGGGGCCCGAGCAGATCATGGCCGTGCTGGGCGTTCTGGCCGCCGGCGCGGCCTACGTTCCGGTCGGCCTGGACCAGCCTGCCGCCCGCCGCGACCGGATACGAACCGCCGCGGGAATCGGCCTGACCCTCGGCGAACGGCCCGCACCACCGCAGGCCGACACGCCGGACGACACCGGGGCACACCAGGTGATGTCCCTTCAGGAGTCGCTGAACCATGAACCACTGGAGCGAGCACGTCATGTGCCGGTCGAGACGCTCGCCTACGTGATCTTCACGTCCGGGTCGACGGGTGAACCCAAGGGAGTGAAGATCTCCCACGCCGCGGCCTGGAACACCATCGCCGACATCGGAACGCGCCACGACATCGGCCCCGATGACCGCGTGTTCGCGCTGTCCGCGCTGGACTTCGACCTGTCGGTCTACGACATCTTCGGGCTGCTGTCTGCCGGTGGCTCACTGCTGCTGCCCACTGACGAGCTCCGACACGAACCCCAGCGGTGGCCCGAACTCGTGCACCGCCACGACGTGACGGTGTGGAACACCGTGCCGGCGCTCCTGGACCTCCTCCTGGACGCGGCGGAGCACGCCGTAGCCGACACCGGAGCACTGCGAGGACTGCGCGTCGCGCTGATCTCCGGCGACTGGATCGGCCTGGACCTGCCGGGCCGGTTGCGGGCACTCACCGCGCGGCCCTGCCGGTTCGTCGCCATGGGCGGCGCGACCGAGGCGTCGGTGTGGTCCAACACCCTCACCGTCGAGAAGGTGGACCCCAGCTGGGCGTCCATCCCCTACGGGCGCCCGCTGACCGGGCAGCGCTACCGCGTCGTCGACGGCTTCGGCCGCGACTGCCCCGACTGGACGGCCGGCGAACTGTGGATCGGCGGCGCGGGGCTGGCCATGGGATACCTGGGCGATCCGCGCCGCACCGTGGAGAAGTTCCCCACCCACGACGGACAGCGCTGGTACCGCACCGGCGACCTGGGCCGCTACCGGTCAGACGGGCTCCTGGAGTTCCTCGGCCGGCTGGACAACCAGCTGAAGATCGCCGGGCATCGCATCGAGGCCGGCGAGGTCGAGGCGGCCCTCGAAGCCCACCCGGACGTCTCCCGGGCCGCCGTGGTGGCCGCGGGAGAGCGCACCGCCCGGCGGCTGGTCGCCTTCGCCGTTCCCCGCGAGCTCCCCGACGATCCCCCCGCCGGCCACGACGCCCCCGGCCCGGACACGACGCGGCTCCTCGACCGGCTCCATCACTGGCTCGGTGAGCGCCTGGCCGCCTACGCCGTGCCCTCCCGGGTGCTGCTGCTTCCCGCGCTACCGCTGACCGCCAACGGCAAGGTCGACCGCGCCGCGCTGGCCCTGCTGGCCGCCCGGGACATCCCCTCGGCCGATGCCGAGCCGCCCCAGGGGGAGGTGGAGACCGCCCTCGCCGGGCTGTGGGACGCCCAGCTGCCCGGTTCGGCGCTGGACCGCAACGCCGACTTCTTCACCACCGGCGGAGACAGCCTGTCCGCGATCCGCCTGGTGTCAGCGATCGAACGCCGTTTCGGGGCCGGCATCACGATCCGCACCCTCCTGGCCGCACCGACCATTGCCGCGATCGGCGCGGAGATCACCGCAACGGTCGCCGGCGCGACCGACATCGAAATCGGAGAACTGTGAACATCACCGAGCTGCTGGCCGGATACGCACGTGACGGCGTGCTCCTGTGGGCCCAGGACGGGCAACTACGCTTCCGGGCCCCCAAGGGCTTCCTCACCGACGAGCGACGCGCCGAGCTGCGCGCCCACAAGGACGCGATCCTGCGGCACCTGGCCGACACGCAGGAGAACCGCCCCCTGCAACACGACGAGACCGGCCGCCACGACGCCTTCCCCCTGACGGGCATCCAGGCCGCCTACCTGATCGGCCGGGCCGACGCCTACGCCTACGGCGGTGTCGCCTGCCACGCCTACGTCGAGCTGGACTACCCCGAACTCGACACAGACCGCGTCACCGCCGCCTGGCAGAGCCTGATCGAACGACACGACATGCTGCGCGCGGTCGTCCACACCGACGGATACCAGCAGGTGCTGCCGAAGACCCCCGAGCTGCACGTCACCGTCACCGACACCACCGGCGCGGCGCAGGCCGACGCCGCCCTGAACGACGCCCGCGCCAGGATGTCACTGCGCCGGGGGCCCACCGACCGCTGGCCGCTGTTCGACGTGCACATCACCCGGGCCCCCGGGCGGGCCGTGCTGCACCTGTCGTTCGACATGCTCACCGTCGACCACGCCAGCCTGCGCATCCTGCTGGCCGAGTTCCACCGCCTGTACCGCGACGACACCGGCGCACCGGTCCCGCTCGGCATCACCTTCCGGGACTACGTCCTGGCCCGGCGAGCCCTGACCGACACCCCCGCCTACTTGCGGGACCGAAAGTACTGGACGGCACGGTTGGAGGAGCTGCCGCCCCCGCCGGAACTGCCGACCGCCGAGACCTGGGCCGCCACCGAACACCCAGATGACGGTGACGTCCGTTTCCGCCGCCTGGAGCGGCTGCTGCCGGCGAAGGCCAGGCAGCGCCTGACCGAGCGCGCCGGACGGCGTGGACTGACCGTCTCGGCGGTGTTGCTCACGGCGTACGCCGAAATCGTCGGCCGCTGGTCGCGCACCGCGCGCTTCACTCTCAACGTGCCGACCGTGGACCGCCCGGCGCTGCACGAGGACATCGGCCGCCTCGTCGGCGACTTCACCTCGGTGGAGCTGCTCGCCGTGGACCTGACCGCGCCGGCCTCCTTCACCGAGCGGGTCCGAAAGACCGGCGCCCAACTGCTGGAAGACCTGCAACACCCGCTGTTCACCGGCTCGGAGGTGCTGGCCGAGTTGTCGCGCCGGGCCGGCGCCCCCGTGCTGATGCCGGTCGTCTTCACCAGCGCCCTGGGCGGCGCCGGAGCACCGGACGGCATCCCGCCGGAGGTCTCCTACGCACTCACCCAGACTCCGCAGGTGTGGCTGGACTGCCAGGTCATGGAGCGGGGCGAGACGCTCGTCATGTCCTGGGACATCCGCGAGGGCGCCCTGCCCGACGGCGTCGCCGAGGACATGTTCGGCGCCTACGTCACGCTGGTCGAACT
This sequence comes from Streptosporangium sp. NPDC006013, assembly GCF_040614275.1. Lineage (NCBI taxonomy): Bacteria > Bacillati > Actinomycetota > Actinomycetes > Streptosporangiales > Streptosporangiaceae > Streptosporangium > Streptosporangium sp. NPDC006013. The sequence goes on along the minus strand of NZ_JBEXUE010000071.1, from coordinate 17,369 downwards.
GCTGGCGGCCGAAGACACCGAAGCCGAGGACGCCTGGGAGCAGCCGGCCCGCGTCGAACTGCCCGCGGCGCAGGCGGCCCGCCGGGCCGAGGTCAACGCGACGCAGGGCCCGTTGCCGGACTCGCTGCTTCACGAGCCGCTCCTGGCCCGTACCCTGGCCACCCCCAACGCGGTCGCGGTGCAGTCCCCGGACCGCACCCTGACCTACCGTCAGCTGCTCGGACGGGCGGCGCAGGTGGCCGACCTGCTGGTCGCAGCCGGGCTGCGCCCCGCCGAACCGGTGGCCGTCTGGATGGACAAGGGCTGGGAGCAGGTCGTCGCCGTGCTGGGCACGCTGCTGGCCGGCGGCGCCTACCTGCCCGTCGACACCGCGCAGCCCCCGGCCCGCCGCGACACGATCCTCGCCGACGCCGCCGTCCGCACCGTGCTGACCCAGTCCTGGCTGGCGGAGATCGACGATCTACCGGACGGCGTGTCGGCCGTCGTGGTGGACCGGCTGCCCGAGGCCGCCGCACCCAACGCCGCCCCGGCGCGCCGCGCCGCCCCCGACGATCTGGCCTACATCATCTACACCTCCGGCTCCACCGGCACGCCCAAGGGGGTGATGATCAGCCACCGGGCCGCCCTGAACACGGTCCAGGACATCAACCACCGCTACACCCTCACCGCCGACGACCGCGTCCTCGGCATCGCCGCGCTGGGCTTCGACCTGTCGGTCTACGACCTCTTCGGCCCGCTGTCGGCAGGCGGCGTCCTGGTGCTACCCGAGGCTGGACGCCGCGGCGACCCCTCTCACTGGGCCGACCTCATCTCCGCCCACGACATCACGGTGTGGAACTCGGTGCCCGGCCAGTTGCAGATGCTCTGCGACTGGCTGCGCTCGGAGCCTCCCGGCCAAGACGGCACGCTGCGCCTGGCCCTGCTGTCTGGCGACTGGATCCCGGTCACCCTGCCCGACGAGGCACGGACGACCCTGCCCGGCCTGGAGGTCATCTCCCTGGGCGGCGCCACCGAGGGCTCCATCTGGTCGATCGCACACCCCGTCGGCGCGGTGGACACCGACCGGCCCAGCATCCCCTACGGCCGTCCGCTGACCAACCAGCGCCTCACCGTGCTCGACCACGCCCTGCAGCCCCGGCCCGACTGGGTCGCAGGCGAGCTGTACATCGGCGGAGCCGGAGTGGCCTTGGGCTACTTCGGCGACCAGGCCCGCACCGCGGAGCGTTTCATCACCGATCCGGCCACCGGTGAGCGGATCTACCGCACCGGTGACCTGGGCCGCTACCTGCCTGAGGGGGACATCGAGTTCCTCGGCCGCGAAGACGCCCAGGTGAAGATCCGCGGCTACCGGGTGGAACTCGCCGAGATCGAGGCCGCCCTACAGGCACACCCCTCGGTAGGTGTGGGGGCGGTCCTGGTCGACGACTCCGCCTCGGGTGGGCGCCGCCTGGCCGCGTTCGTCGAAACAGCACACCACGGGTCCGACGAGCCCGCACCCCCGTCCGCCGCCCGTGCGCGCCAGGCCGCGGCACGCGCCGTACGCGAGGCCTCCGCGCAGATCGACACCAAACGACTGACCGCCTTCCTCGATGCGCTCGACGAGGTCGCGCTCTCGGTGATGAGCCGGGTGCTCACCGGCGCCGGGCTGTTCGCCGGCACCGCCGGGCACACCGCCGAGGAGATCTACACCGCGCTGCGCTCCACCCCACGTCACCGCCATGTCGTACGCCGCTGGCTGCGCGCACTCACCAGCCGGGGCCGGCTGTCGCACGACGACGCCGCCGCGACCTTCGGCGGGCTGCACCCGACCTCCGCGGCGGATCTGGAGCACGCCTGGCAGCGGGCCACCACGCTGGAGCGAGAGGTCGGCTGGAGCACCGAACTGCTCGGGGTCATGCGCACCTGCGCCGACCGGCTGCCCGAACTCATCGCAGGCGACCTCGACATCCGCGCGCTACTCTTCCCCGGGGCGGCCACGGAGGCCGCCGATGCCGCCTACCGTGACAACCTGGCCATCCGCCACCTCAACCGGGCCCTCGTGGCCGCGGTGCGGGAGATCGCCGCCGGCCACGCGGGCGAGGAGCGGCTGCGCGTGCTGGAGGTCGGCGGCGGCGTCGGCGGCACGACCGGCGAACTGGTGCCGCTCCTCGCCGAATACGGCGTGGACTACGTGTTCACCGACCCGTCGGCGTTCTTCCTCAACGAGGCACGTGAGCGCTTCGCCGACCACCCCTGGGTGCGCCACGAACGCCTCGACGTGGACGACGACATCCGCGACCAGGGATTCATCCCCAACTCCTTCGACGTCGTGGTGTGCGCCAACACCCTGCACGCCGCCTCCAACACCGAGACCGCACTGGCCCGGCTTCGTGAGCTGCTGGCGCCCGGCGGCCACCTGGTGTTCGTGGAGAACACCCGCGACGACCACTACCCGCTGCTGGTGTCCATGGAGTTCCTGGAGGTCGCCGGACGCACCTGGACAGACCACAGGGCGCACAACGGGCAGTCCTTCCTCACCCGGCCGCAGTGGCTGGACCTGCTGGACCGGCACGGAGCGGTGGACGTCATCTCGCTTCCGGAACCGGGCGACCCGCTGGCCGCCACCGGCCAGGAACTCTTCCTCGCCCGCCTGAAAGCCGACCGCGCCCACGTCACGGCGGGCGAGCTGACGCGCGGTGTGTCCACCCGGCTGCCCGAGTACATGGTTCCGTCGCTGTGGCAGATCGTCGACGCCCTGCCCCGCACGGCCAACGGCAAGACCGACCGCAACCGGCTGCGCTCCTGGCTGCCCCGCGAGGGCGCGCAAGCGGCTCCGGCCGCCGACGAGCGGCCGATGGACGAACTGGAGAGCAGGCTCGCCGAGTTGTGGGCGCAGCTGCTGGCCGTGGAGCACGTCGGCCGCACGGACGACTTCTTCGCCCTGGGCGGAGACTCCCTGCTTGTGGCCCGCATGGTCGGCCGGCTGCGGGAGCGGATACCGCAGGCCGCCGACCTGGAGTGGGAGGTCGTGCTGAGGCACATGCTGCGGCGCCCGACGGTGGCCGGCCTCGCCGCCTTCCTGCACGGCCTCACCGGCGAGTCTCCGGCCGACCGGCCCGATGCGCCCGTCGATCCCGTCATCCACCTGCACGGCGCCCGTTCGGCGGACGAGCCCACCACCGTCCTCGTGCACGCGGGAACCGGGACGATCATGCCGTACCGGGCGCTGGTCACCGAGATCAGGCGGCGCTCCCCAGGGGTCGCCGACGTCGTGGGCCTGGAGGTCCCCGGCCTCGACCGCTATCTGGCCGCCCCGCCCGAAGGACTCATCGAGCAACTCGCGGCCGACTACGCCCGCGCGCTGACCGCGGGCGGCGGGAGGCGCTTTCACGTCGTGGGGTACTGCCTGGGCGGCCTGATCGCCACCGAGGTGGCCCGCAACCTGTCCGAGTCCGGCGCTCAGGTGGAGAGCCTGACGGTCATCAGCAGCCACAGCCCGAGGTTCCGCCTCGACGACGAACTGCTGTCGGAGTACTCCTTCGCCGTGATGATGGGCATCGACCCGGCCGACCTCGGCTTTCCCGACGACCAGTACCGGGTGGCGGCCGCCACCGACGCCGTGCTGGCCGCCAGCCCCGGCGTCCTGCCCGACGGCGGACTCGCCGCCCTCACCGGAAAGTACGCCGACGTCGCCGCCTGCTTCCGGAACCTGGCCACGCTACCCCGCGCCACGCGCATCGCCCGGATGTGCGAGGCGGTACCCGCCTCGGCCGGCAACTACGAACCGGACCACATGACCCGGCTGTTCTCCGCCTACCGCCAAAGCGTCTTCGCCATCACCCGCTACACCGCCGAACCGTACGCCGGCGACATCACCTTCCTGCGGCACGACGGCGCCTACCCGTTCCCCGGCAGCAAGGCCGCCGTCACCGAGTACTGGCAGGAGCTCACCCTGGGCGATCTGGAGATCATCGACATCGGCGGCGACCATTTCAGCTGCCTGTCGGTCGAGCACGCCCCCGCGGTGCTGAAGATCCTCGCCGAGCTGACCGACGGCGCGGTGACCCGATGACCGGCACGCGGGTCGTCGGGGTGCTGGGAGCCTCCGGCGCGGTGGGCCGAGCCGCGGTCCGCGAACTGCGCGACCTCGGCCACGGCGCGCTGCGTCTGGGCGGGCGCCGGGCGGACGCGCTGCGGGCCGTGGCCGACCAGGAGCTCGCCGGTACCGGTGACATCGTCCGGACCGACGTCGAAGACACCGCGAGCCTGGCCGCCTTCGCACAAGGATGCGACGTCGTCCTCAACTGCGTCGGCCCGACCTACCGGCTCAGGGCCACCGTGGCCTCGGCCGCGCTGGCCGCCGGAGCGCACTGCGTCGACGTGGCCGGCGACGACCCGGCCGCCGAAGACCTGCTCAACGACGGCGACCCGGCCCGCGAGGGCCGGACCGTGATCCTGTCCGCAGGAGCGCTGCCCGGTTTGTCCGCCATTCTGCCGCGCTGGCTCGCCCGCCAGGACCTGGACGAGGTATCGGCGTTGACCGCTCACTGCGGCGGCCTGGAGTCCTGCTCCCCGACCGTGGCCACCGACCTGATGCTCTCCCTCACCGCGGGCGGCGCGAACGGCGCCGCCTACGGAGAACCGCTGGCCGCCGTCCGCGGCGGGCGCCGGGCCTCCCGGGCGCTGCGGGCCGTCGAGGACGCCGAAATCCCCTGCTTTTCCGGCCGGGTGGCCGTGCAACCCTTCCTCAGCGGCGAGAGCGAACGCCTTGCCACGCGTCTCGGGCTGGACCGGGTGGACTGGTTCAACGTCCACCCCGGCCCGCAGGTACGCGCCCTGCTGAACCTGTTGCCGGGCCGCCTCGCCGCGGGAGCCGACCTCGGCGAACTCGCCGCCCGGCTGATCCTGGCCGCCGAACTCGACCTGGCCGGACGCACGCCCTACTACGTGCTCGACTTCCAGCTGACCGGCACCACGGCCGGCCGGCCCGCGCGGCGCCGGCTGACGGTACGCACCGCCAGCAGCTACCGGCTCACCGCCGCCGTCGGGGCGCTGGCCGCAGACGCGATCCTGCGCGCGACCGTCCCGCCCGGCGTGCACTTCGCCTGCGACGTGCTCGACCCGGACACCGTCGCCGACCGGCTCCGCAGCGGCGTGGCCGTCGAGCGGTTCGAGCTGTCCAGGTCCGCCGATGAGCCGTGCGCCGACGATCCGGCCGAGGAGGGCGTCCTGTGAACGGGCACCCCCCGCTGCGGGTGGTCGTCTGCGGCACCAACTTCGGCCGCTTCTACGCCGAAGCCGCCCTGGCCCACCCCGGCTACACCCTGGCCGCGATCCTCAGCCGCGGCTCCGCCGCCTCCCGCGCCTACGCGCGACGCCTCGGCGTCCCCCACCACACCAAGGTCGACCGGCTACCGGACGACATCGACGCGGCGTGCGTCGTGGTCGGCTCATCGATATCGGCAGGAGAGGGAACCGCACTGGCCAAGGCCCTGATCGGCCGCGGCATCCACGTCCTGCAGGAACACCCCGTTCATCTCGATGAGCTGACCGAATGCCTGAAACTCGCCCGCCGCCACCGCGTGCAGTACCGGCTCAACACGCACTACCCGCACGTCGAGCCGGTGCGCGCGTTCATCCAGGCCGCCCGCAGGCTCACCGGCCGACAAAAGCCGCTGTTCGTCGACGCCGCCACCCCCGTCCACCTGATGCAACCGATGGTGGACATCCTCGGACGGGCACTCGGCTCGCTGCGCCCGTGGCGGTTCACCGACCCCTTGGCCCTGCCCGCGGACTTCGGCACACAGCCGTTCCGCCTCCTGCAGGGAGTGCTCGGCGGGGTACCGCTGACCGTACGGGTCCACCACCAGCTCGACCCCTCCGACCGCGACAACCACGCCCTGCACTGGCATCGGGTGTCGCTGGGCACCGAGGGCGGGGTCCTCACGCTGGCCGACACCCACGGGCCGCTGCTGTGGAGCCCACGGCTGCACGTCAACCGGGACGCCGACCGCCGGTTCGTGCTCGAAGGGCCGGGCACCGACGACCTCGACCTCACGACGACCTCGGTCGTCGGCGGCACCGAAACGTTCCGCGAGGTGTTCACCGAGTTGTGGCCCCAGGCCGTCGGCCGCGCGCTCGACGGGCTGCGCGAGGCCGTGGCCGACGGCGAAGACGTCCTGCGGGCGGCGCAGTACGACCTGACGGTGTGCCGTATCTGGTCCGATCTGGCCGCACGGCTCGGGCCGCCACAGATCATCAGGCCTCCCGTGCCACGCCCCCTTCCGGCCGGCGAACTGTTTCCCGCTCCGCCGGTCCCGGCCAAGGAGCGAGAACCGATCTCCTCACCCGAACCCCCCGCCGACACCGGATCCCAGCCGGTCCCCCCATCGGAGTCGTCCGCGGACACCAAGGCGGCGCTTCCGTACACGCCGTCGGCCGAGTTCTTCGATCTCATCGCCACCGAACACACCGCCGGCGCGAGCGCCCCCGCCGTCGCGCGGGCACTGGCCGGCGCGGACCTCTCGCACGGACCGGTGCTCGACATCGGAGCCGGTACCGGCCTGCTGACCGAGGCCGTCGCCCGGGCCCGGCCCGACGCGGAGATCTTGGCCTGCGAACCGGCCACCGGCATGCGGGCCGTCCTGACCAGCCGCGTCTTCAGCGACCCGTACCTGCGCCCCAGGGTGACGATTACCGCTGACGCGGCTCCGGAGCTGGAGCTGCCCGACCGCATCAGCGCCGTCCTGCTGTGCGGTGTACTCGGCCACCTGGACGCCGGGCAACGCCGACGGCTGTGGGAGCGCCTGCTGCGACGTCTGTCCCCGAAGGGTGTCGTCATCGTCGAACTCATGGGGGTGGAAAGGCCTCTGGTCCTTCCCGAGGCCCGGATGGCCACCGCCCGAGCCGGTCACCACCGCTACGAATGGTGGTTCTCCGGCGCTCCCGACCATGACGACTCCGCCACGATGCGGCTGTACACCACCTGGCGGGTGTACCGGGACGACGAGGACATCCCGCTACGCGTGGTGCACGACTCCTACCGCTGGATTCCCTTCGGGCTGCGGCACGTGGCCGAGGAGTCCGGGCTGCACGCGCGGCTACTGCCCACCCGGCCCGGTGCGCCGCCGCTGGCCGAGCTCACCCGGCAGCCGGTCGTTGTCTCCCCTGTCCCCTGACCCCCTTCTCTTTCTCCCCTCCTCGCCAACGACGAAGGACGACCGATGAACCCGCCCACGCCTTCCAGCGTGCCCTCCACCCCCGCGCCTGCCGCCGGCGAGGCCACCTCCCCTGTAGCGGACGCCACTCGCCCGCAGAACTTCCCCATCCGCCGGGACTGCCCCTTCTCCGCCCCCGAGGAGTACACCCGCCTGCGCACCCTCGAACCCGTCGCCCGGGTCACCCTGCCCACCGGACGCGAGGCCTGGGTGGTCTCCCGCTACCAGGACGTCCGCGAACTGCTCGCCGACCCGCGAATCAGCGCCGACATCCGCCGCCCCAACTTTCCCGCCCTCGGCGAGGGCGAGCAGGAGATCGGGGCCCGGCTGCGCCCCTTCATCCGCACCGACGCCCCCGAACACACCCGCTACCGCCGGATGCTGCTGCCGGAGTTCACCGTCCGCCGGATCCGCGCCATGCGGCCCGCCGTGCAGACCATCGTGGACGGCCTCCTGGACTCCATGCTCGCGGCCGAGGCCCCCGTCGACTTCGTCCCCCTCTACGCCAACGCCGTCTCCACCTCCGTGATCTGCGAACTGCTGGGCATCCCCGCAGAAAACCTGGAGTTCTTCCGCGACGTCACCCGCATCTCCGGCTCCCGCCACAGCACCGCCGAGCAGGTCGCCGAGGCACTGGGCGGACTGTTCGCCCTGATCTCCGACCTGGTGGCCCAGCGGCAGAAGCAGCCGGGCGACGACCTGCTCTCCAAACTCGTCGTCAACCACCTGCAGACCGGCAACATCACCCTGCCCGAACTGCTGTCCACCGTGGGCATCACCATCAACGCCGGACGCGAGACCAGCACGAACATGATCGCTCTGAGCACCCTGCTGCTTCTCCAGCGGCCGGATCTGATGGAGGAACTGCGAGCTGACCCCTCCCTGATGCCGGCCGCCGTCGATGAGCTCCTGCGGGTGATGTCGATCGCCGACTCCATCCCGCTGCGGGTCGCCGCCCAGGACATCGAGATCTCCGGCACAGTGATACCCGCCGACGACGGCGTCATCGCTCTGCTGGCCGGCGCCGACCACGACCCCGAGCAGTTCCCCGACCCCGACCGGGTCGACTTCCACCGCCCGGACAACCACCACGTCGCCTTCGGCTACGGCGTCCACCAGTGCATCGGCCAACACCTGGCCCGGCTGGAGCTCGAGGTGGCCCTGGAGACACTGATCCGCCGCGTGCCCACGCTGCGCCTGGCAGCGCCGGACGAGGAAATCGACTTCAAACACGATTCGGCCACCTTCGGCATCGAGCGGCTGCCGGTGACGTGGTGAGTACCCGTCCCGGCGTGCCCGCCCCGTGGCCAGGCACCAGCCACCACCCGGCGCCGCGGCGTCTCGGCCCGTGGATCCGGTGCTGGAGTCCGCAGCCGACGGCCCGGCTACGGCTGATCTGTCTCCCGCACGCCGGCGGCGGCGCCAGTTTCTACCGCCCCTGGGCGACCCTGCTGCCGCCAGAGATCGAGCTGTGGGGCATCCAGTACCCAGGCAGGGAAGACCGCTTCGAAGATCCCCCGGTGGACCGGATGGACGAACTGGTCACGGCCGTCACCGACGCCTTGGTGCCGCTGCTCGACCGCCCCTACGCCCTGTTCGGGCACAGCATGGGCTCGGCCGTCGCCTGGGAGGTGGCCCACGACCTGCGGCGCCGCGAGGCGCTCGGCCCGCGACGGCTGTTCGTGTCCGGCCGCGAGGCCCCGGGCACCGCCACCGTCGGTGAGGTCCACCGGCAAAGCGACGACCTCCTGTGCCGGGAACTGCAACGGCTCGGCGGCACCAGCGACGACGTGCTGGCCGATCCCGATCTGCGCCCGGTGGTACTCGGCTGCGTGCGCAACGACTACCGCCTCATCGAAACCTACCGCCCGATCCCCCGGCCCCCGCTGCGCTGCCCGATCGAGGTGTTCACCGGCGAGGCCGACCCGGAGCTGACCCCGCAGAGCGGTCGCGACCGAGCCGGCGGATGGGCGGATCTCACCACCGCCCGCACCGAGATCCACACCTTCCCCGGCGACCACTTCTACCTCGGCCCACGACGCCAGGAGGTCGTCACGGCAGTACTTCGACGTCTGGATCCGTCGCTGGCCATGGGCGCTCACCGGTGGCCCAGCACCCCCTGACCATCCGGCCGCGCCCGCACAACCAGGAGAACCCCATGATCGACTACTACTCGCCCTCGGCCGAGTTCTACGAGATGGTCGCCACCCGCCACACCGCCAGCAGCGGACCACCACTCACCCATGTACTGGCCCACGTCGACATCTCCTACGGCCCCGTGCTGGAAATCGGCGCCGGCACCGGCCGGATCACCGAGGTCATCGCGTCCGCGCTGCCGCAAGCGGAGATCATCGCCGCCGAGCCCTCCGCCACCATGCGGGCCGTCCTCACCTCCCGGGTCGCCCGGGAGGCGGACCTGCGCCGCCGCGTCACCGTCGTCGACGGCTCAGCACAAGACCTCGAACTCCCCGAACGGCTCTCCGCAGTAGTGATCTTCGGCGTGGCCGGACATCTCACCGCCACCGAACGCGGCGCCCTGTGGCGGCGGCTCCGCGACCGGCTGCCAGACGGCGGCCTCATCGTCGTCGAACTGATGGGGGTCTCCGCTCCACGCCTCATCCCACCGGTGATGTCCCTGCGAGAGACCATCGGCCGCCAGACCTATGAGTGGTGGATCAGCGGCGAGCCCGCCCAGGGCGACGCCATGCGATTCACCACCACCTGGAAGGTCCTGCGAGACGGTCGCACCATCCGCGAAATCACCGACAGCTACGACTGGCACACCTTCGACGTCGCCCGACTCGCCCGCGAGGCGGGAATGACAAGCCGCCGCATCACCGAGGCCGGCGGCCAGGCCACCCCCGAAATCGGAGTCCTCGTCAAATGACCCAACCCACCTCACCTCGGGACCCGCAGCAATCCGACGCGTCCGCTGCCTCCGGCACATCCGATAACGCCTCCCCGGGCCCGACCCCGTCGGATGCCCCGAAGGTGCCGCCATTACGCGGCATCCTGCACCAGGTCCGGGGCCGCCTCGCCCTGGCCGTCGTCCTGCAGGCCGCCGGCGCACTGGCCGGAGTCATCCCCTTCATCGCCGTCGCCCGGATCGCCGTCCACCTCACCGACGGCTCTCCTCCCCTCGGCGACGACCTTTGGCCACTGGTCACTCTCGCATGCCTCTCCGGTCTCGCGGCCCTGCTCCTCGGATCCGCCGCCGGAGTGGTCAGCCATCTCGCCGACAACGACCTGCAACTCGCGCTGCGCCGCCGGCTGGCCAGGCACACCGGTCGCCTGCCACTGGGATGGATCACCTCCAAAGGTGCGGGGGAGATCAAACGCGCCGTACAAGACGATGTGCACGCACTGCACACACTCGTCGCCCACACCCTTCTCGATGTCACCGCCGTCCTCACCGCCCCGCTTCTCGCACTGGTCTACCTGTTCACCCTCGACTGGCGGCTCGCGCTGCTCAGCGTGCTGCCCCTAGCCCTCGGCGCCTACCTGTTCAGCCGGGCCCTGGCCGGAGCGGCGGCGCAGATGGCCGAGTACGGAGCGGCCCTGGGCCGGATCTCCTCAGCCGCCGTGGAGTTCTCCAACGGCATCGCCGTTCTGAAAACCTTCGGCCGAAGCCGTAAAGTCCACGAACGCTTCCTAACCGCCACCGACGGTTTCTCCGACTTCTTCACCTCCTGGGTCCGCACCACGCTGCTCACCTCGACCGCGGCCCTGCTCGTCGTCTCCCCAGCCATCGTCCTGCTCCTGCTGGCCGTGGTGGGAGCCGTGTTCGTCACCGGCGGATGGACGACCGCCGCGGACCTCGTACCGTTCATCCTGCTCGGACCGGCCATCGCCGCCCCCATGGGCGTGGTCGGCCCCCGAATCCAGCAGATCCGGGCCGGCCAGGCGGCCGCCACCCGGATCTCCGCGCTGCTCGACACGCCGGTCCTACCCCAGAGCGCGACACCCGCCACCCCGCAAGGCTCCCGCATCTCGATGCGCGAGGTGTCCTTCTCCTACGACGGCCGCACCGACGCCCTAAGCGGCATCGACCTCGACCTGGAACCCGGCACCGTCACCGCGCTCGTCGGCCCCTCCGGATCGGGCAAATCCACCCTCGCCTCGCTGCTTCTGCGTTTCCACGACGTCACGGCAGGCGCCATCACCATCGGGGGTGCCGACATCCGCGACATACCCGCCGCCGACCTCTACCGCCACGCCGGCTTCGTCCTGCAGGACGTGCGGCTGCTGCGGGCCTCCGTCGCCGACAACATCCGCCTCGGCCGCCCCTCCGCCGACGACGACCAGGTCGAACAGGCCGCCCGCGCCGCCCAGATCCACGACCGGATCACCGAATTGCCCGCCGGCTACGCCACCGAGGTCACCACCGGCGTCTCCTTCTCCGGTGGCGAACGACAACGCCTGTCCATCGCCCGCGCCCTGCTCACCGACGCCCCCGTCCTCGTCCTGGACGAGGCCACCGCGTACGCCGACCCCTACTCCGAAGCGCTGATCCAGGACGCGCTGTCCACCTTGGCCACCGGTCGCACGCTGCTCGTCATCGCCCACCGGCTGGCGACCGTCCGCCACGCCGACCGGATCGTGGTACTCGACGGCGGGCGAATCATCGAACAGGGCCGCCACCCGGACCTGCTGGCCACCGAAGGCCGCTACGCCCGGCTGTGGAGAGCCCAGGAGACGGCACAGGCCGGCAGCGAAACAGCCCCCACCCCTACCCCGGCCCCGACGGCATCAACCGTTCACGACAGCCCCGACGCCTCCCCGGAGAGAACCTCACGATGATCCGCCATCTCTACCGTGCCCTCGGCCCCGAGGGATCCGGTTTCTTGAACCGTCTCCTCGCCGTGCTGGCGGGCGCCGCCATCCTCCAGGGCCTCGCCTTCACCCTGCTGGTGCCGGTGCTGCGTGCCCTGCTCGGCAAGAACCCGGGCGAGGTGTGGCCGTGGCTCGCCGCCCTGACGATCTGCTCACTGGCCTACGCCACCCTCCAAGCCGTCGCCTTGAGCAACGGCTTCACCGTCGGCTCCCGGCTCTCGCGGGTGCTGCACCGACGACTCGCCGACCGCGCCCTTGACCTGCCCATCGGCTGGTTCACCCCCGGACGGGCCGCCGAACTCAGCCGCCTGGCCGGCCAAAACGTCATCCAGGTGATGAACATGCCGGCGCACCTGCTGCGTCCGCTGACCAGCTCGGTGCTCACCCCGCTCACCATCGTGGCCGCCACCTTCTTCTTCGATGGCCGGGTCGCGCTCGTGCTGCTGCTGTGCGCGCCGGTGCTGCTGGCGGTACACCTGTGGAGCACCTCCGTGATGAGCAGGCTGGATCGGGGACGCGACGGAGCGATCGGCGAATCAGCCGACCGCGTCCTGGAGTTCGCGCAGAACCAGCCGGTCCTGCGCGCCTTCGGCCGGACCGTCGACGGCTACGGGGCACTCGACGACGCCCTGGCGGCCGAGTCGCGTGCCGACCGCCGGCTGATTCACCGCGGCATACCGGGCCTGGTGTCCTTCGCCTTCGCCACCCGCACGGTCTTCGCCCTCCTGCTGGCCTTGGGAGTCTCCTGGACTCTGGGCGGCTCCCTGGATGTGCCGACCCTGCTGGCCCTGCTGGTGCTCATCGGCCGACTCACCGACAGCCTGTCCAACGCGGCCGACCTGGGCGCCGGAATGCGGATCGCCCGCAACAGCCTGGAACGGCTGGACGCCGTACTCGGCCGTCAACCGTTCCCGCAACCAGCCGAACCCCGGCTGCCACACGGAGCCGACGTGGAATTCGACGCGGTCCGCTTCCACTACCGGCAAGACACCGTGGGCGGCTCCACCTCCCTCACCGATCCGGAGGCCGAACTGCTCTCCGACGTGAGCTTCCGCATCCCTGAGCGCAGCATGACCGCTCTCATTGGACCGTCCGGCGCCGGCAAGACCACCGTCGCCCGACTACTGGCCCGCTTCTGGGACACCACCGGCGGCACGGTCCGCATCGGGGGAGTCGACGTCCGCGACATCACCTCCGAGGACCTGGCCGCGACCGTCTCGATCGTCTTCCAGGACGTCTACCTCTTCGAGGGCACGATCGAGGACAACGTCCGCATCGGTGATCCAGACGCCAGCGAGGAGAAACTGCGCCGCGCCGCAGCCATGGCCGGGCTGGACCGGATGGTGGAGGAAATGCCCGACGGCTGGGCCACCAGGGTCGGCGAGGGCGGCACCGCCCTGTCCGGCGGACAGCGTCAGCGTGTCTCCATCGCCCGCGCCCTGCTCAAGGACGCGCCGATTCTCATCCTGGACGAGGCGACCGCCGCGCTCGACCAGGAGAACGAGGCCGTGCTGACGTCCACGCTCCAAGCCCTGGCCGCCGAGAAGACACTGCTCGTCATCACCCACCGCCTCAGTACCGTGCTCGCTGCCGACCAGGTGCTCGTCATGGAGAACGGGCGGATCACCGAACGCGGCACGCACCGGCAACTCACCACCGCCGGCGGCACCTACGCCGACTTCTGGCGACAGCGCACCAACGCGGACGGCTGGCGGCTGGAAGTGGCCCCGTGACTACAGCGGCCCCGACCGGCGCGTCCACCGAAGCACGAGAACACCGCACGGCAAGGAGCACAACGATGACCGCCAGGCAATCCGAACCGTGGGCGGAATGGGCGCGGGCCGTACCCGCCCTCACATGCACAGCCCTGCTTCACACCCCGGACGACCCGGCCCGCACGGCCGTGCACCTCGCCAGGGCCGGCCTCGGCGAGCAGTACGCCGTCTACGAGCACACCGGGGTCTGGTACTTCGCGGCAGGCTCCGCCGTCACGCTCACCGCGGACGCGACCGAGGTCGTCGCCCGCGCCGACGGACACACGTGGACCGCGGCCACCGAAGGCCGACCACTGGACAGAATCGCCGAAGCACTCACAGCACTCGGGAACGGCACTGACGGAACCCGTTACCTGTACGGATGGGCCACCTTCGAACTCGCCCACCTGCTGCACGGTGATCCCACCACCGCAGGAACGCAACCACTCCTGTCGTTCCTGGTTCCCTGCGTGGAGGTAGCCCTCAGCCCAGGGAAGGCCGAACTGCGAGCCGTCGACGAAGCCTGGGCCGCGAAGGTCACGGCCCTGCTCCAAAACCCGGACGACCCCGCTCCGGTCGATGCGACGATGACCACACCGGCCGCAACGGAAACCGAACACCTCATCGCCTCCGACGCGTCCGCATACCACCACGCCGTCGCCCGCAGCGTCGCCGACATCCACGCGGGCCTCCTGGAAAAAGCCGTTCTGTCTCGGATCGTCGTACTGCCCGAAGGAAACGAGCCCGACTTCGCCGCCTCCTACCTCGCCGGGCGCCGAGCCAACACCCCCGCGCGTTCCTTCCTGCTGAACCTCGGCGGCCAGCGAGCCGCCGGCTTCAGCCCAGAGACCATCGTCGAAGTAGAGGCGAACGGCCGGATCCGCACCCAGCCACTCGCCGGCACCCGATCCCTGGGACCCGACCTCGACGAGAACGACCGCCTGCGCGAGGAACTCCGCACCGACCCGAAGGAGGTGCACGAGCACGCGATCTCGGTACGACTGGCCGCTGAGGAAATGGAAACGATCTGCCAGCCCGGCTCAGTGGTGATCGAGGAGTTCATGACGGTCAAAGCACGTGGCTCGGTACAGCATCTCGCGTCCCGGGTCGCGGGACAGCTGCGCAAGGACCTCGGCCCCTGGTCGGCGTTCGCGGCACTTTTCCCAGCGGTCACCGTCACCGGCGTACCGAAGAGCGCCGCCCTCGCGGCCCTGAACCGCCATGAACCCGAACCCCGAGGGCTCTACGGCGGGGCGGTGCTCCGAGCGGGAACCGACGGCTCACTGGACGCGGCACTGGTCCTGCGCACGCTGTTCGCGCATGGTAACCGCACCTGGCTCCGTGCCGGGGCAGGCATCATGGGCCAATCCACCCCGGAACGCGAATACGAGGAGACCTGCGAAAAGCTACGAAGCGTCGTCCCGCACCTGCGGTTCCATCACACGTGAGGGAGCCGCATGTTCCTCGGACATCGGACTTACTCGTTCAACTTCTACGCCCCCGAATCCCTTCCGGCACGGCCCTGGCCCGATGCGTTCGCGTGGTTGTGGAGTCCGCCGACACCTCCTCGTCCAACCGGCTCGTAGCGTCTTCGGTGGCCCGGCTGGAGGGCGCCCGGCCACCTGCACTGCTACATCCCGGCGATGCGCCGGGATGACCTTTGCCTTGCCTGTTGAGTTGGGCCTTTAGTCGACTGTGTTTTTTGTTGATCTTGAAACTGCCGAACGCCTTTACGTTGTAGATTTCTAGAGGAGATTCGGCCCGGGCTGCTGGGACGGTCTGCCACAATGGGGCGCATGCCCGAGCTTCGATCCGGTCCGCGCGGCGTGTGGGCCGACGACGAGAGCCCGGTTCCCCCCGACTCCTGGGGACGTACAGGTTCGGCGGGCGGCGCCCTGCCGTGGGGGTTCGCGTTCGTCGTGGTCCTGCTGGTGGTGGGCCGGTTCGTGCTCGCGCCGTATCTGACGGCGCCCGCGCTGCAGACGTGGGCCACGATCTTCGTGGCGATCTGTGTGCAAGCGCTGCCGTTTCTGGTCTTCGGGGTGGCGCTGTCGGCGGCGATCACCGCGTTCGTCCCGGCGTCGTTCTGGACCAGGGCGCTGCCCGCTAACCCGGCCGCCGCCGTACCGGTGGCCGGGATGGCCGGGGCGGTGCTGCCGGGGTGTGAGTGCGCGTCCGTCCCGGTCGCCTCGGGACTTATGGCCCGGGGGGTGACCCCGGCCGCCGCGCTGGCGTTCCTGCTCGCCTCCCCCGCGATCAACCCGATCGTGCTGGTCGCGACCGCCGTCGCCTTTCCCGGGCAGCCGCTGATGGTGCTGGCCAGGTTCGGCGCGTCACTGACCGTGGCGGTGCTGGTCGGCTGGCTCTGGCTGAGGTTCGGCCGCAGCCAGTGGCTGCGCATCCCCTCCCGGCCTCATGGCGACAGCCCGAAATGGGTGCAGTTCGGCGAGGCGATGCGGCACGACCTGCTGCACGCGGGCGGGTTCCTCATCGTCGGCGGGCTGGCCGCGGCCACACTGAACGTCGCGGTCCCCCGCGAGTGGCTGACCGCGGTCGCCGAGGTGCCATGGCTGGCCATCCTGGTCATGGCGCTGCTGGCGGTGTTGCTGTCGATCTGCTCGGAGGCCGACGCGTTCGTGGCGGCCTCGATGACCGCGTTCTCCCCCACCGCGAAGCTGGCCTTCCTGGTGGTCGGGCCGATGGTCGACCTGAAACTGATCGCGCTGCAGGCCGGCACATTCGGCAGGGCCTTCGCGGTCAGGTTCGTCCCGGTGACCTTCGCCCTCGCCGTCCTGGTGAGCACCCTCTTCGGGTGGCTGCTGCTATGACGCCCCCCTCCCCCGCCCTGTCTCCCTCGCGCCCCGTTACGGCGGAAGGAACCCGCGCCCCCCGATGAACCGTGTGACCCAGAACCTCGTCCTGACCCTGCTGGGCTGCGCCGTGCTCCGGATCTCGGCGTTCTCCACGACCTACCTCAATTATGTCAAACCGGGCTTCCGGCCGTTCCTGATCGGCGCCGGAGTAGTGCTGGTGGGCCTTGGGGTCATCGGGCTGCTCCAGGCGTCCCGGACGAAGGAGAACCCAGCCCAAAACGAACCACGCGACCATTCAGACGGCCACGATCACTCACCCGCCGATGACCGCTCGCATGATCGCGACCGGTCCGACGGTGACGGGCACGACCACGCGCACGGCGGCCCCCGGGTCGCGTGGCTGCTGTGCCTGCCGGTGTTCGCGATCTTCCTGATCGCGCCGCCCGCGCTGGGCTCGTTCGCCGCCTCCCGCGACGACACCCCACCGCCCCGCGACCAGACCCTGAGCTCCTTCACCCCGCTCACCGGCACCGGCGCCGTGGAGATGACCATCGGCGATTTCATCGGCCGCGCCTGGGACGACGACAAGAAGTCCCTCACCGACCGCGAGATCAAACTGACCGGCTTCGTCTCCCCCGCGAAGAAGAAGGGGCAATGGTACGTCACCCGCATGCAGATCGCCTGCTGCGCCGCGGACGCGTTCCCCCTGAAGGTCGCCGTCAGGGGACTGCAGGCGCCGCCCGCCGACACCTGGGTCGAGGTCACCGGCATCT
>NZ_JBEXUE010000070.1:0-29798 GCF_040614275.1 Streptosporangium sp. NPDC006013 | reverse complement strand
GGGGCGCGGACGGTCAGCACCGCCCGCAGCAACCGGCGGCTGGTGCCGTCATCCAGGTGCTCGGCCCGGCCGGGTAGCAGCCCGAGCCGCCCGGCTGCCGGATCGGTTTCCAGCAGCCCCAGCACGGTGCGGGCGAGCGCGCCGAGCCCTGCGGCCGGCGCGGGGACGGCGGCCGGGCGGAACGGCCGGTCGAGATCGATCGGCTGCCGGTAGCCGGCCAGGTCGAGCAGGCGACTGGTGGCCATGGGCGACTCCTGTGGAAGATGACGGGGCGGACGTACGCTGCCGTCCGCCCACGCACACCGCGGGGAAGGGACGGCAGGTTCGGGTCAGAACAGGCCGTTACCGTGCGGCAGCTCGGCCGGAATGGGGGCGATGACGTCCCAGTGCTCGACGATCTTCCCGTTCTCGACCCGGAACAGGTCGTAGTAGGCGACCGGTACCCCGAACTCGCCCTCGGAGACCACCAGCACGAACTCGCCCTCGGCGATGACCTTGTGGACCTTCTTGTAGACCAGGTTCCTGCCCTGTTCGGCCCAACCGGCCGCGGCCGCACCGAACCCGTCCAGACCGTCCCCCGCCTCGGGGTTGTGCTGGTTGTAGGTGTCGGTGGAGATGTAGTCGGTCAGCACCGTGTAGTCGGCGCCGACGAGAACCTTTTCGGCGAACTCGCCGACCAGAGCGCGGCCGGCCTCGGTCGTGCCCGGCGTGGGGGCGGGCGGCACGTAGCCGACGTCGTCGGGGCTGATGTTCGTCCCCGGCGGGACCAGCTCGTCGATCGCATTGAGGATCTCCGGCGAGAGCCGCACCTCGTCCGCGCCGAGCTGGCTGGTGAGCTGCTCGAGCGTGCGCGGGCCGATCACCGCCGAGGTGACGGCCCGGTGCGAGAGCACGAAGCCCAGGGCCAGGTGGATCATCGAGATGCCCGCCTCGTCGGCCAGGACCGCCAGCTTCTCGGTGACGTCGAGCTTGCGGGCGCGGATCTCCTCGACCTTGAAGTCGAAGTGGTCGCCGTTGCTGGAGGCCCGGGAGCCGGTGGGCAGCGGCGCGTCCCGGCGGTACTTGCCGGTCAGCCAGCCACCGTTCAGCGGGCTCCAGACCATCACTCCCAGGTTGTGGCGCTCGGCCACCGGCAGGACCGCGGCCTCGGCGTGCCGGGCGAGAATCGAGTACGAGGGCTGCTCGGTCGAGAACCGCTCGCGCTGCCGGTGGTCGGCGACCCACTGGGCCTCGACGATCTCCTCGGCGGGGAAGGAGGAGGTACCGATCGCCCGTACCTTGCCCTGGCGCACGAGGTCGGACAGGGCGCCGAGGGTCTCGTCGATGTCGGTCTGCGGATCGGGGCGGTGCACCTGGTAGAGGTCGATCCAGTCGGTGTCCAGGCGGCGCAGGCTGTCCTCGACGGCCTGCATGATCCAGCGACGGGAGTTGCCACGCCGGTTGGGGGAGTCGCCCATCTGGTTGTGGAACTTCGTCGCCAGCACGATCTCGTCCCTGCGGCCCTTGATGGCCCTGCCCAGGATCGTCTCGCTCTCGCCGAACGCGTACACGTCGGCGGTGTCTATGAAGTTGATGCCCGCGTCGAGCGCGGTGCCGACGATGCGCTCGCACTCGTCGTAGTCGGTGTTTCCCCAGGCCCCGAGCATCATCGTGCCGAGACAGAGCGGGCTGACCTGGATGCCGGTGCGGCCAAGCGTGCGATGGTTCACGGCCCCGATCCTGCCAGCCCGACTCCGACCGCTTCATGCCGGGTGTCACCTTTGGCGCGGTTTTGGAAGGGGTGCGTGCGGGCGACCGTGCGTGGCCTCCACATGATCAAGATGTTCACGAGAACGATCGGCGGACGCGCGGGTCCGGACCGGCTCCGCTGTCCGATATCGGACACCGGTTCCACGGGCCTCTGTGTATTTGTACGTGGTCGGAGACACTGGTCCTACCGATCATGTCGAGATCAGTCGTACGCGTGCGATGGGCACCCGAGGGCGGGAGCGTCGATGGGCGAGGTGCGGGGGCGCGTCCCGCTCGGCAACAGGCCGGTCTTCGACACCGCGGACCTCGACGAGGCCCGCGAGCGGGTGGCCGGCGTGTTCTGCCCTCACCGGCTGGAACTCGCCGGTGACCTCTCGCGGCTGGCCGCGCGGCTGAACTCGGCACAGCTGGGCGCCGTACGAGTTAACTACCTGGACTACGGGGCGGACGTCCGCATCGAGCCCGGGGAACTGGGATCCTTCTTCCTGGTGCAGATCCCGCTGGCGGGGAGCAGCCTGATCCGGTGCGGCGGGCAGGAGATCGTGTCGACCCCCCGCCTGGCCTCCCTGCCGTCACCGTCGGAACACCTCGACATGCGCTGGGCGGCGGGCTGTCCCCAGCTGATCGTCAAATTCGACCGGTCGGCGGTCGAGGGCACCCTGGAGCGGATGCTCGGGGAGCGGCTCGACAGGCCGCTCGTCTTCGGCCTGGGCATGGACATGACCACTGGCTGGGCGCGGGCCTGGCGGGCGATGGCCGACCTTATCGTGAACGAGGCCGAGCACGGTGACGGGCTCGCCGCGCAGCCACTGGCGGTCGCCCACCTGGAGAACGCCATGCTCTTCTCCCTGCTCACCGGGCAGCCGTCCAACTACCTGGCACGGCTGAACGCGCCCCGGCCTCCCGCGCTGCCCAAGGTGGTGCGCCGGGCCATGGAATACGTCGACGACCACGCCCACCTGCCGTTGACCACCGACGAGATCGCGGGCGCCGTGGCGGTCAGTGGCCGCTCGCTCCAGGAGGGTTTCCGGCGTCATCTCGGCCTGACCCCGATGACCTATCTCAGAGACGTGCGCCTGGGCCGGGTCCACGACGACCTGATGGCCGGCGATCCCGCCAGGTGCACGGTGACGGGCGTGGCGGCCCGGTGGGGTTTTCCTCATCAGGGGAGGTTCGCGGCGCTCTACCGCGCGCGCTACGGCCAGGCGCCGTCGCGGACGCTGCGCGGCAGCTGACGGTCCGGGACCGACCGGTGCCGGGTGTCCCCGTCCTGCCGCCGCCGTCCTGCCGTCGTGTGGCGGGGCCCGGGGAGGATTCCGCGCCAGGCGGATGGAACCCGCGCTGAACGGATGGCCCGAGTGGCGGCCCCGGCCATACCTTTTCATCAGGTTCCCCCCTCCGTTGAAAAGGAGACATCGTCATGCGCAGAATTCTGGTCGTCGGTGCCGGTCAGGCGGGCCTGCACCTCGCCCTCGGCCTGCTGCGGAACGGCTACGACGTCACCGTCGTCTCCAACCGAACCCCCGATGACATCCGCGGCGGCCGGGTCACGTCGAGCCAGGCCATGTTCGGCATCGCCCTCGGCCATGAGCGTGACCTTGGCCTGGACCTGTGGGCGGATGACTGCCCGCCGATCGACGGGATCCAGTTCGCGGTGGCCGGTCCCGACGGCGAACCGGCCATCCACTGGGCCGCCCGGCTCGACACGCCCGCCCGCTCGGTCGACCAGCGGCTGAAGATGCCCGAGTGGATGGCCGAGGTGGAACGGCTCGGCGGCGAGATCGTCATCCACGACGCCACCGTGGACGACCTGGAGGACTACGCCGCCCGGTACGACCTGGTCCTGGTCGCCGCGGGCAAGGGGGCGATCTCCTCGCTCTTCGAGCGGGACGCGTCGCGCTCGCCGTACCGCGCCCCGCAGCGGGCCCTGGCCCTCACCTACGTCAACGGTCTCGCACCGCGACCGGGGCATTCCGCGGTGTGCTTCAACGTGATTCCCGGGGTCGGCGAGTACTTCGTGTTTCCCGCGCTCACCGTCACCGGTCCCTGCGAGATCATGGTGTTCGAGGGTGTCCCCGGCGGGCCGATGGACTGCTGGGCGGATGTTCACACCCCCGCCGAGCACCTGGCCAGAAGCCGGTGGGTCCTGGAGACCTTCCTGCCGTGGGAGGCGGATCGCTGCGACGGTGTCGAGCTCACCGACGAGGGCGGCGTCCTGTCGGGACGCTTCACCCCCGTCGTGCGCAGGCCTGTGGCGACGCTGCCGTCCGGCGCCCCGGTCCTGGGCGTGGCCGACGTGGTCGTGCTCAACGACCCGATCACCGGGCAGGGGGCCAACAACGCCGCCAAGTGCGCGGCCTCCTACCTGTCCGACATCCTGGAGCGTGGTGAGCGGCCGTTCGACGCGGCGTGGATGGAGCGGGCCTTCGAGCGCTACTGGCAGGGTGCCCGGCACGTCACCGCGTGGACGAACGCGCTTCTCGCGCCTCCGCCGCCGCACGTGCTGGAGATTCTGGGCGCCGCGGGCCGGCTGCCCGAGGTGGCCTCCCGCTTCGTGAACGGCTTCGACGACCCGTCGGACTACGCGGGCTGGTTCATGGATCCGGCCGGGGCGGCCGGGTATCTGGCGCGGTTCGGGAAGTGAGCAGGGGTCATGAGGTCTCTACGCGACGCCCTCGGGCAGTTCGCCACCGGGGTGGCGGTGGTCACCGCCGTCACCCGGCGGGGTGACCGGCTGGGCGTGACCGTCAACTCCTTCACCTCGGTCTCGCTCGACCCGCCGCTGGTCCTGTGGTGCCTGGCCCGGCGGGCTCCCAGCGCACCGGCCTTCGCCGAGGCGGAGCGGTTCGCGGTCAACGTCCTGGCCGCCGGACAGGAGCATCTGTCCCGGCGGTTCGCCACGCCGCTGCCGGACAAGTTCGCCGGGGTGGAGACCCACCCGGCACCCGGTGGGTCTCCGGTGCTCACCGGAACCCTCGCCCACTTCGCCTGCCGTATGGTGAGCACCTACGACGGGGGCGACCACCTCATCTTCGTCGGAGAGGTCGAGCACTTCCGGCGGACGGAGGGCGAGCCGCTGGTCTTCCACTCGGGGGGCTACCGCCTGTTCTCCTCGCCGGACCGGGAGATGGCGTTCGGCGCCGTGGACTGACGCGGTGGCCTCCCTTTTCGGCGAGGCACTGCGGCGCCTGGCGCCTGAAAAACGCAGACCAGACATGATCCGCGGGAGCGACCAGTCACGTCAGGCCCCTGGTTTGAGCTCCTGCCGGATGGCCTGACCCGCCGCGCGGTGCTCGGCGGCGGCAGCCGGGTCCGTCTCGTCGAGCACGGCCGCGATCCCCTCGTGGGCCAGTGCTTCCTCGTAGCGGCCCATCTGGCGCAGGGCGACGCCCAGGCAGTTAAGACACCACGCCTCGTTGTGTTTGTGGCCGTCCTCGCGGGCGAGTTCCAGGGCTTGGTGCAGGTGCTCTGCGGCCTCGTCGGATTGCTCGTGGGCGATGGCCATGCCAAGGGTGATCCGGGCTGTCAGTACGGCCGGCCAGGTGGGGTCGGCGTGCGCGATGTCCAGCACCTCGCGGGCCAGCCGCGCCGCCTCCTCTGGGCCCGGTACGGGGGTTGTGGTGCCGGACCCGCCCAGCCGACTGCCGCGGCTGGGTAGGTCGATCGGCAGTCTTTTCGTACCAGGTGGCGATTTCGCTTCTGCGCAGCGTCGACAGCGGCCGCATCGATCGACTCGGCAGCGGTGCGGCCTGGCTGTGCGCGCCGACGAAGTTGCCGGAGGCTGCCAGGCCGCACTCACTCTTGCGGCGACTGTCTGGACCGGGCCGTGGTCCGGAGGACGGTTTCTAGTTGCCGCCGCGGTTCAGCCAGGCGCGGACTGCGCCGCCGTCATAGACGACCAGATAGTCGGCTTTGCCGTCACCGCTGATGTCGGCGAACTGGACGTACTGGCGGGGGTAGTTGGACGCGTAGGCCCAGTTGTGGCGGGCCTCGAAGCTACCGTTGCCCCCGCCACCGCGGTTGAGGAAGGCGTGCACCGAGCCGTCTCCGCCGACCTGCAGGTAGTCGGCCCGGCCGTCACCGTCGCCGTCGGCGAACCGGACGGCTTCCAGCGATGAGCCCTGGGTGCCGCCGGCCCAGTTGAGCCAGAGCCGCCAGTCTGGGGGCTGTGGCTCGCTACTGACTTGCGCGCTGTTGGGGTCCCACATGTTCCGGTACACGTGGACCGCGCCCGCATCGCTGACCCGCAGGATGTCGTCGCGCCCGTCTCCGGTGACGTCCGCGAAGCGGAGGTTGTTCCGGCTGAACGACTCCTCGCTGAAGACGGTCCCCCAGTGGATGAATTTAAGCTTGTTGTCCGGCCCTGGGAAGTTGAGGTAGGCCCGTACCTTGCTGTCGGAACTGACCAGGAGGTAGTCGTCGCGTCCGTCCCCATTAAGGTCGGCGAACCGCACCTCATCCCCATTGACATCGATCGGTTTGGACACGTCGCTCGTTGCCGGAGCGTACGTGCCCACGTTCACCCAGTCGGGTTGCCCAGGGGTGCCGACGGTGTTCACCGATGCGCGGAAGCTACCGTCTGCGGCGACCTGAAGGTAGTCGGCCCGCTGGTCGCCATTGAGCTCGGCGATGATCGTGCGGCCTATCCTGGTGCCGTATCCGGGCGCGATCACGCCCAGCGCACGCCATCCCGTGCCGAGAGCTGTCCCGCTGGACCCGACGGTAGAGCCCCCCGGGTCGCCGGACCCGACGTTAGAGCCCGTCGGGCCGTCGTCGACGGGAGAGTCCGCCGGGTTGCAGCCGTTGGCTGCATTCTCGGGCAGCGGGGTCTGAATCCAGCCCTTGGCGTCCGCCGCCGATATGGCGCTATACCAGGCGTCGGCCATCTTGGCGTAGCCCGCGTCCGTCGGGTGCGCGTCGTTCTGCAGTCCGTCGCTGACCGGCACCCGCTTCATGTCCACCAGAAGTACGTGCTTGCCCTCGCTTTGCAGGTCCTGCACCATGCCGGGCAGCGCCGCGTTGTATGCGTCGATGCGCGGCTGTAGCCCGGCCTTGCCGGTCGGGATGAGCTTGGCGACCAGCATCGTGGCACGTGGTGAGTGCGTCAGCGCCTGGTTGATCAGTTTCTTGAGCCGGGTGGGCGCCTCCGACAGGTGGTAGTCCTGGTTCATGTCGTTGGTGCCGGCGTGCAGGGTGATCACGTTCGGCTGATACCGCGGCACAGTGCAATAGGCGAAGGCCGCGATCTCGCCGATCCGCTTGCCCGGGTGCCCCTGATTGTCGGGGTCACTCATCGAGCCGCCCTTCACCGACCCGACGAAGTCAACGCTGCTCCAACTGTTCTCCAGATAGGCGTACAACTCGTCGCGGTAGCCGTTCCCATCGGAACTCTCCACGCCGTAGGTGATCGAGTCTCCGAGCGGCATCACCCGCAGCGAGGAGGGACGCGAGGGCCGCAGCCCACCCCAGTCCCTCATTGCTTCGTTGAGCAGGTCCTCCAGTTCCTCGAGCTGGTGGCCGAGCTCATCCGCCCTGTTGGCGACCCCGCTTCCGAACCAGGAGTCGAGCCAGGGCACCCTGGACCTGACCCAGGTACCGACGCTCCTCATGGCGTTGGCGAGATTGGCCTTCGCCCACGGGGCGAGGTACTTCTCCCACAGGAAGCCACCGGCCAGTCCGAGCAGCCCACCGATGATGATCTCGCTGGTCGCCTTAGGGGTGCCCAGGGTTCCGTTGAACGCGTTCATCATGAGCGGCCCCATGATGCCGGTAACGGCGCCCTGGAGGGGGGTGCAGACCAGCGGAATGGTCGCGGCGCCCACCCCGGTGGCCGTCAAGGCCGCGATGCACATCGTCCTGAGCCCGTACCCCGTGGTCCAGGCGATCAGCCCGGCGGCAATCGTCTTCCAGGACCAGGAGGTGGTGACCTCCCCGGCCGGGATGGTGACGACCAGGCCGGCGCCGTTGGAGGTCACGTTCACCGTGCCGTCGAAATTCGGCCACTCCGAGGTATCGACGGTGGCGCCGTCCTGGTTGTCCGCGAGCGTCTGCTTGATCGCGGGGCCCAGTCCGCCGTGCTCCCTGATATCCGCCTGCATCTCCGGCACGATGTCCCGCAGGTCGGCAGGATCCAAGCCGAGGTCCGAGGCGTTGAGGGTGAGGATGAAGTCCTGGTCGGCCGCTCGCGCCGGCGTGGCGGGAGCGATGCCCACCATCGCGGTGGCCACCACGATGGACAGCATGGAGACCAGGAGATGACGGGAAAACAAGGCCACACGGCCAGTCGTACTTCGCGTATTCACGCATGCCTCCGTATTCAGGAGTTGACCATCTCCAGCCCAGACCAAAATGGCGTGAATCCCCCATTAACACTCGCGGGTGGTTATGACGACTTGAGGCGGCCTGGGTGCTAAAGGTGGTCGCAACACCTGACCCTGAGGGGTGTTGCCATGGCCGAGGCGCGTCGGACACGTAAGAAGCGGGGACCCGCTCCGCTCGCGGACAAACGTGATCAATACCTTCGGCTCATGGCACAGGGAATGAGCAACTCGGCCGCGTGCCGGGAACCGGGTATCAACCGCAGGACCGGCACCTGGTGGCGGTACGGACGGACGGTGGTCGATCGAGCCGGCCTCACTCTCCACTCGTCCCGTCCAGAAGTACGCACGGTTGCGCTCGGTGCGTACCGCTGCGGCCCTCGCGCAGCGCTACCCAGACCGGTTCACTGATCTCCTCTGGTACGCGCGGTCCGCCTCGACCCCGCCCACCTGGTCATCTGGGTACTGCTGGCCGGGACGCCCGAGCGGGAACCACCCGAGGTAGAAACGGCCGTTCTTGCTGCTGACGTGCACGTCCGCCCGGTCGTCCACAACCAGGCTGAACTCCTCGGCAGAGAACTGGTTCATGACGAGCGTGGGCCGGGCCGAGCTGCCACTCGCGCAGCCGCAGGGCCTCGGCGGTGGTGGAGAATCCGGGGCTAACGGGAGCCACGGTCACGAGCAGACCACTCTCGGTTCACCCTCATTAGAGGCATGATTGCCGGTGACTTCGAGCTTTCTTGTTCAGCAGTTCGGGTATCGGCTCTGGTCAGCGTGCGATCAGCCTGCCTTGCAGGGGCAGAGCGATGGTCCTGGCAACCCGGCCGTTCTTGATCCAGAAAACCCGGGTGGAGTCTCCGTCGGTGGTGGCGAGTTCCGGGACGGTGTCACCGTCCACGTCGAGCAGTGCCACGTTGGCCCCGCCTTTCCCGATCCAGTCAGGCCGGCGCGGCCCGGCGGCGGAGCCGTACAGGACGGCGACCTCGCCCCTGCCGCGAGCCCCCGCGACGAGGTCGGTGTAACCGTCCTTGTCGACGTCGCCGGCCGCGAGGGAGCCGGCGTAGTCGTTGGCCGGGTCGCTGGTCCCGGCGATGCCGGGCAGAGCCAGTGTCTTCAACCGGCGCTTGTCGACACCCACGGGACCGCCTCGTAGGACGAGAAGCCTGCCGGTGCCGATCCCGGCGATCACGTCGGCGTACTTGCCGCCGTGGAAGCGGCCGACCCGGACTGACCAGCCGAACGGCTCGCGCGTGCACCTGGCGGTGTTCGCCTTGTTGTCGGCACCCTCGACACCGCCCGCGCACGCCTGCACATCCATGACGCGGCCGTCCACATTTCCGCTGGTCACCATGGTGTTTCCAGTGATCGTCACGCCTCTGGCCGACCCTTTGAACACGTGGATGGCCCCGCCGATGTCGTATCCCGGCCGCCCAGACGGCGCAGTGACCACCAGGTCGCTGTAGCCGTCGCCGGTCACGTCTCCGGCCGCCAGCCCGGCGCCGAACAGACGGCTGTGCTGGCTGAAGCCGACCACTCCCGGTGTGTCCTCGCTGAGCCGCAGTGCCCCGGATGAGGTGAGACCGCGGCGGGAGCCGTACAGGACGACGGCGGCGCCGCCGCGCACCGCCGCGGTGTTCAGCGTGGTCTCCGGTGCACCGACGGCGAGGTCGGCGTAACCGTCCCGGTTGAAGTCAGAGGTGGTCAGCGCGTTGCCGAAGCCGTGGCCGGTGCCGAGCCGGGGAACACCGCCCTGGCCGGGGGTGAACCGGCTGCTCCGGCCGACATGGCCGTCCGCGCGCCGGCCGTACAAGATGGTGACCGTGCCGCCGGTGCCGACCGCCACGTCTGCGAGGCCGTCTTTGTCGAAGTCGCCCGTCGACAGCGCGGTCGCGTGCTGGTTCCGGACCGCCGCTCTGCCCTTCAGAGGCTGAATCGTGAGCAGACCGGCGCCACCTACCACCAGGTCGGCTCCGCCGTCCCCGTTGACATCCCCACGGACGGGGCGAGGAGGCAACGAGGCTCCGGTAGCGAGCATGGCCGCCAACACGATGATCACTATGCGAGGGGACATGTAGGGATGCTAAGCGTTCCGTCGGTTACTGCGGCGCCAACGTCAAGCTATGTGACCCATCGAGATAGGTGGCCGAAGCCAAGCGGATTGGGCTGAGTAACAGGATGGCGACTGAGAAGAGTTGGGCGGCCGCCGTGGCTCTTCGGCCGGGCACGACCCCCACCACCACGCGCCCGTGACGATCGGGCGGCCGGTGAGACCGAGGAGGCTCGTCACCGATGTGAACGGACACCAGCCGCACCGATCAGAGCCGTCTCGACCACGAAGCGCCCTTGGTCAGACGTCGGTGGCCGGCTTGAGCAGGCCGGTCTCATATGCTGCCGCGACCGCGGCCGCCCGGTCGTTCACCTCGAGTTTGGCGAAGATATGCAGCAGATGCGTCTTCACCGTCGCCTCGGTGATGAACAGCTTCGCGGCGATCTCACGATTGGTCGCGCCGCGGGCGATGAGCCCGAGCACCTCGATTTCCCGGCGGCTCAGCGTCCGTTGTTCCGGCTTGCGCACCTTGCGCGTCAGCACGTCGGCCACGGAGGGGGACAGCACCGTCTCGCCGCGGGCCGCCGCCCGCACCGCGCGACGCAGGTCGGCGCGCGGGGTGTCCTTGAGCAGGTAGCCGGTGGCGCCCTGCTTGATCGCGGGCAGGACGTCGGCGTCATTGTCGAAGGTGGTCAGGACCAGTACCCGGATGCCGGGCGTCTGTTCGCGCAGCCGGCGGATGACCTCCGCGCCGCTCATCTTCGGCATGCGCAGGTCCATGAGCACGACATCGGGGTTGGTCCGCATGGCCACGACGAGTGCTTCCGGCCCGTCTGCCGCCTCACCGACGACTTCGAAGGCATCGTCGTCGGCGAAGATTCCACGCAGCCCATCGCGGACGACTGGATGGTCATCCACGATGATCATACGAATCGGCATGTCTCACAACGCGTTTCTGGAGTGGTCGGACGATCTTGAATCCGAGTCGGCGGGGATGGCCGGAATGGTGGCGGAGATCCCCGTTCCCTGGCCGGGGGCCGTCTCGATCTCGAAGTTCCCGGCCAGCCGGGTGACGCGCTGCCGCATCGCGATGAGGCCGAAGCCGCCCGCGTTCGAGGAGCCCGCCGCCTCAAGGGTGAAGCCGGCCCCGTCGTCACGCACGTCCAGTGCCACGACGTCCTCCATGTACGACAGGGTGAGGGCGACCCGGGTGGCCGAGGCGTGCTTGCCGACGTTGGCCAGCGCCTCCTGCGCCACCCGCAGCAGGGTGACCTCCACCTCCAGATGCAGCGGCTGGGGGTCGCCGGTGACCGACACAGAGGCGAGTACGCCGGTGGTCTGCGACCATTTCATCGCGGTGTCGTGCAGGGCGGTGGCGAGCTGGGCTTCGTCCAGCGGTGCCGGACGCAACGCCTGGACCGATCGGCGGGCTTCGTTCAGGCTCTCTCTGGCCAAGGTACGCACCGTGTTCAGGGGTGAGCGAACGGCAGGCATGTCGTCGATCACGCGGTCGGCGGCTTCGAGCTGGGTGAGGATGGCGGTCAGACCCTGCGCGATGGTGTCGTGGATCTCCCTGGCCATCCGCTGCCGCTCCGCGAGCACACCGGCCTCACGAGCGCGGGTCAGTAGCTGGGCCTGCAGGTCGGCATTCTCCTCCGCGAGCGCGGCCAGCTTGGCGCCGGTCTCCTGCAACTGCGCGATCATCACCTTGCGATTCTCGTTCTGATCGCGGATGGCGTGGCTGACCAGGCCGATCGCGGAGGCGACCAGCAGTGCGACGAGGAAGGAGAAGAGCATCTGGCTCGGGGTCCGCCCTTGCTCAGGGCGAGCGACGACCAGCACACCGGCTGTCGCAGCCACCCCTGCGTATGCCCACCACCCAGGGATCAGGGTGAAGGACTGGATGAACATCGCCAGGGCCGTCACCGTGAACAGCGTGTCGATTCTGATCAGTGCCCCGATGACGGTGAGCATCACGATGAAGTAAATGATCACCACCACCGGTCTCTCGATCCAGCCGGGATGCGACATGACCATGAACCAGTACCAGGCGCCGGCGAGTAACGCCAGGGCCAGCACCTCCGGCCTCCAGTCCCGCAGTAAGGCGAAGACCGCCGGAAGCAGGATGAAGAGGTACGGCAGGGCGGGCCAGACGCGATCCCAGTGCGAGGCGGCGGGGTCGTCGGCGGCTACCACCGAAACGCCCTGAGGGCGGCGCCACCGGCGACGATGGATATCGCGACCATGACGCCCAGGGTGATCGGGGATGTCGCATCGCCGGCCCAGCCGTCGCGGATTGCCCGGACTGCGGGGGCCATGGGGGTCAGGTCGCCGATGGCACGCATCGAGCCGGACATGGTCTCGCGGGGGATGATGGCGCCGGAGAGGAAGCTCATCGGAAAGAAGAGGCTCAGCCCGATCACCGTCGCGGTGCGGCCACTGGGGACGAGCGCGCCGACGAGGAGGCCGATGGAGCTGAGGCTCAGCGCGCTGAGTATCCACGCCAGGAGAACGCTTCCCGCGTTTACGGGTGCCGTCAGCCCGTAGACGGCCAGGCCGATGACTGTCAACAGCACCGTCCCGAGGGCGGCCAGCAGCATGTGAGCAGCCCACTGGGCACCGAACAGCATGGTGGGCGAGGCGGGAGTGGCGCGCAGCCGCTTCAGCACCCGGCGTTCTCTGTACCCGGCGAGTGTGGCGGGGAGGATGACCAGCGCGGCGAGACCGATGACGAAGATGCTCAGCATCGGCACCGTGGCGTCGACGGCCGGCAGCCCGCCCGGCAGGGGTTTGCCGCTGCGCAACTTGACCCACAGCATGATCGCCGGGAAGGCCAAGGCGAAGAACGCCGACATCGGATCACGCATGATCAGTTTGAGCTCGACCGCGATGACTTGCGTGATGCCTTTCATTCCACTTCCCTTCCGGTCAGCGCGAAGTACGCGCCCTCCAGCGAATCGGATTGCCCCTTTGTGATCAGCTCGCGCGGGCTGCCTTCGGCGATGACCAGGCCCTGGTCGATGATCGCGATGCGGTCGCACAGCGCCTCGGCCTCGTCCATGAAATGGGTGACCAGTACGACGGTGACCCCGCGCTCGCGCATGTCGCGGATCAGACCCCAGGTGTTACGGCGGGCGGAGGGGTCCAGGCCCGTGGTGAGCTCGTCGAGGAAGACGACTTCCGGGTTGCCGACCAGGGCCAGCGCGATGAACAGTCGCTGCTTCCAGCCGCCGGACAGGCTCGCGAAGCCGGCGCGCTTCTTGTCTGTCAGCCCCCACTCGTCCATGATCTCCCGCCAGTCGGCGGGCTTGTCGTAGAAGGAGGCATACATCCGTAACGCCTCACTGACTTTGATCGCGTCGGGCAGGGCTGCCTCCTGCAACTGGACACCGATGCGCTGCATCAGCTTGCGCCGGTCGTTCTGCGGGTCCAGACCCAGCACCCGCAGGGTGCCGCCGTCTCGCCGCCGCAACCCCGACATGCATTCCACAACCGTGGTCTTCCCCGCTCCGTTGGCGCCGACGATTCCGAAGATCTCGCCTCGCCTCACCTGCAGGGAGACGCTGTCCACCGCCTTGCCGGCCCGGTAGCTCTTACTCAAGCCGTCGATCTCGATGACTGTCATGTTTCGAGGATCACCGGTGGGCGACGCTTTCGAAATCCATCGAATGGTTGATGGGAGTCGGCCCTATGCGCCTGGCCACAGCCCCGGCCTGCCGGGCAGGGGGATCGGTCCACCTGGCTCGAAAATCGGTCCGTCAGTGGGCAGACGGAATATCAGCCGGCGGATGCCTCCGACCTCCGTCGGCTACTGCGGAATCGGCGGCACCAGGGAACCGACCTGGTGGTAACCCGCCGGCACCAGCCGGTCGCGGCTGTCGTGAGCATGCGGCGTCTCAACGAGCTGGAGGAGGCCGCAGCCGACCTGCGTGACCTGGCGTTGGTTCTTGTCCGGGCGGCGACCGACACCGGGCGGCGGACGTCGATCGACGATGTCCTTTCCGCCTTTGGGCACACCCGGGAATCGCTGGGCTCGCTCCCAGATGAGGACGAGTAGTGGTGTCTGACGTCGTATTCACCGATCCGGCCATCGATGACCTACGCAGGATCGGCCCGGACGCCGTACCCAAGGTCCTTAAAAAGATTCTCCTGCTGCCGGAGAACCCCGAGGCCGGTTATCCGCTTGGTGGGGAGCTGACCGGACTCCGTAAGCTCGTCGTCGGTCGGAACACCTGGCGGGTCGTCTACCGGATCACCGACGACAAGGCGATTGAGATCTGCGAGATCTGGGCCGTCGGAGAGAGGGCTGACGCCGAGATCTATGCCGAAGCCAAGGTGCGGGTTCGGGCGGTGGGCGGCTCGCGCCCTGATGTCGTCCGCCTCGGTGAGGTCATCGACCGTCTGGGAACTCTGACCGAACACCTCCATGTCGACGAGACACCTGTGCGAGAACCGGTTCCTGACCGGCTCGCCAACCGGTTGATCTACACGGTGGGCATGTCCCGTGAGGAGGTGGCGGCACTCGATCTGGAGAAAGCCGTCGACCTTTGGGCGGAGTTTCGTTCGGGGCCGCGTTAGCCCGCACTCGTCGTACGGCCTCAGGGCTGTTCGGGGTCTCCTTCGTCTCTCAAGTCGCCGTCCTGTCGAGAAAACCGACGACGCGGGTGTTCAGGTCGGAGGCCTCGTGCCATGGCATCGCGTGGTGGGAGAGGCCCGGCAGCACCGCGGTCTCCGCGTGCGGCAGGAGGCGGGTGACGGCGGACGCGACGCGGTGAGGGGGATGGGCCCTGCCACGCCCGGCGAGGAGCACAAGAGTCGGCGTCGTAAGTGTGCGCAGTAGTCCGGGCTCGGGCTGCTTCCCGGTCACGATTTTCGCGTCCGGGAACTCCGCGGCCAGGCCGTACAGCCGCAGCCAGGCGGGGTCGGTTTCCACGCCGCCGGTCTCCCACGCCAGGAAAGCTCGTGCGCGTGAGGCCGTCGGCCGGATGAGGGACGGCAGCGCGCGTGCCAGATATCCCACCCGGAATCCTCCGAAACACTGCGTCGGATCGAGGAGAACGAGCCGCCGGACCCGCTGAGGTGCGTGGAGGCCGTATGTCAGGGCGACCCACCCGCCGTAGGAGTGCCCGCACACGGCGACGTTTCCGACCCCGAGCCCGTCGAGCACCCCGTCCAGCCAGCCGAGCAGGCCGGGGATGTTGCGAGGAGGCCGCTCGCCCCGGACGCTCCGTCCCGGCTCGCCGATGCGGTCCACGGCGTACACCCGATGCCGGCGTGCGAACTCGGCGACGTTGGCGAACCACATCGCCGCGGTGGTGCCACCGCCGTGTAACAGGATCAGTGGCGGGCCGTCCGGGGGCCCGCACGCGTTCACCCGTGTCGTTCCGTACGGCGACGGCAGGTCGATCGGCTCGACCTGGACCGGCCAACGCTCCAGGACCGCGTCATAGGCGGCGAGGAAGGCCGCGTTCGCGCCGTGGCCATCACCGGACATGCCTCACCTCAACAGGTAGCTCGCCAAGCAAGAATCTCGCTGAGCGAGATATTGCCATAATATGGCAGTGGCGACGACGGAGAAAGGTGGCAGACGACGTGAACGAGCAGGACGCCGGGATGCGAGTGGTGCACCTGCTGCGCGCCATCACCATGGAGCTCGACCGGGTCGGGGAGAGATTCGCCGCCCGACACGCCCTCCACCCGACCGATGTGCGTGCGCTCATCTGCCTCCTGGATGCCGCCCGCACGGGCGCGCCCGCCACCCCGGGAGTGCTGGGGGCGCGACTTGGCCTCAACTCCGCGGGTACCACGGCGGTGGTCGACCGTCTGGAAAGGCTCGGTCATGTGCGCCGGGAGCGCGACACACGAGACCGTCGGCGTGTGCTGTTGAAAGTGGATGAGAGCGCGGTCGCGCTCGGCTGGAGCTTCTTCGGCCCGCTCATCCACGAGGTGGTCGCCGTCATGAGCCGGTTCGACGCCGCGGACCAGGCGACCGTCGAGCGCTTTCTCGGTGGCGTGCACGAGGCTGTCACCCGGAAGCGAACCAGTCAGGAGTAGGTTTCAGCATGAGTCCGACCGGAAGTACAACGCGTGCCCGGAAAAGGTGGTTTATAGCGAGGGCCTGGCCTACGGCTACGTCGATCAGCTCGCCACGGTCAAAAGCTCAGGGAGATCATCGAGGACCCCGCGTCCGCACGGTGCGGTCGGCCGACGTGACCTTCGCCCTCGATCGCCCCTAGCTTGATCTCTAACCTTTGCCTCGTTTCCGGGCGGCGATGTACTCGTCCACCGTCGTGAATCTTTCCGCGGTCGCCGTCCCTATGGGTGCCCGCCGGACGGGGGCGGAGTCGTCTCGGCGACATCCGGGTCCGCGGCAGCCTGTCCATGGCGCTGCCTGCGCAGTCTCAGCACTCCGGCGATGGTCACGGGCACGAGCATGACATGGCACAACGCCAACGTGATCTTGCTGGTGTCGTCGAAATCAGCGGGAATCGTCATGACAAGGATGGTCCCGAGCGCGATCGCCGGGGCGACGACCAGCGCCGCGGGCACCACCCATGGCCAGATTCGGGTGAGTACCGCCACCACGGTCATCCCCACAAGCAACGGCAGGGCGGTGAAGCCGGCGACGGTGAGCGCGTCGACCTCGGCGGGCTGACCCGAGGCGGTGAACCGGAAGTCGCCGCCGACGGCGCGCCCAAGCCCGTAGATGACGAGATTGAGGAACAGGGCGGCTGCCACAGTTGCGACGACGGTGATGATGGGGCTGCCGTAACCGTATCCGTTCGAGTCGTCCGGTGCCCGATCGGGCGCGTTCTTCGATGTGTTCATCTGGCTCTCCGCGCTTTCCGTCAAGGCCGCCGCTCCCCGCTGCGCAGGTACGCTTCGATCCGATCGAGCGCTCCGGCCCAGACCTCCTGCACGAAGAAGTCACGCATCTCAGGCGCCGGGAATCCGGTCTGCACCACCGTGAGGAGCGTTCCGTCGTCGTGCTCTTCAAATGTGATCTCGATCGTGGTCGTCATGGTCATGCCGTCCGGGCTGATGCCGGTGGATTCGGTGACCAGGCGATGCGGACGGTCGATGACCAAGAAGGTCTGCGTCTCTCGGAACAGGGTGTCGGGGTCCGGTCCCCACGCTGCGGTCTGCCGGCCTCCGACGCGCAGGTCTACGTCGATCTCCACGATGCCGGGCTTCTCGTTGAGGATGTTGAACCAGATTTTCTGCTTCTCGGCGTCGGTGTAGGCGTCGAAGACCTCTTCCGGACTCGCGGGCAGGAAACGGCTCGTGCGCAGCTGAGCGGTCTCGATGTTCTGGGTCATTGGTCGTTTTCCTTCTTGAGGGTGAAGTAGGCGTCGAGGCCGTCGAGCCGACGTTCCCAGAGCCGTTGGTAGAACCTGATCCAGGACATGGCGTCCTCCAGTCGTTCGGTGCCCAGACGACACTGCCGTGATCGCCCGACCTTCTCCGTGGTGACCAGCCCGGCGTTCTCCAGGACGTGCACATG
This sequence comes from Streptosporangium sp. NPDC006013, assembly GCF_040614275.1. NCBI lineage: Bacteria > Bacillati > Actinomycetota > Actinomycetes > Streptosporangiales > Streptosporangiaceae > Streptosporangium > Streptosporangium sp. NPDC006013. The sequence continues at coordinate 12,181 of NZ_JBEXUE010000070.1, read as the reverse complement.
CTTCTTCATGCCGGTGAGCGACATGCCGAACGGTTCGGCCAACTCGCCGATCGAGGCGGGACCCTGGCCGAGCCGGATGAGGATCTGTCGTCGCGTCGCATCCGCGAGGGCCGCGAACGTACGGTCAAGGACCTCTTGCTGAACCATATGGTTCACTATATCTCACTGAACCAGAAGGTTCAATAAGTGGCCGGACGGCGTAATGGACAGATCAAAGGTTCCAACTGCCGCCGTCCGGCACCCTCGGCGTCGCTCGACCAGGATCCCGCTACATGATCACAGGACATCGCCGGGAACGGCTTTGGCTCGGTTCGCCACTACGCCGAAGCCCTGGTTTCGAGACGTGTTCGCGATCAAGGTTCGGCGGGATTTCCTGGTGATCCACAAGTGCCTCGCAAGCAGGTTCCGCCATGGTCCCAAGAGAAGACGGCGATGGGGGAGGGCGGGATTGAAGGTTCCGGGACGTGCTTCCGTATGCCTGCTGGCGGCTTGCCTGTGCGAGCTGGTGGTCGTGGGAGTCAGCCTCGCTCTTCTGCCCGGCCTTGCGGCGGAGCTGGAGAGACAGGAGAAGGGCGGTGACGGGGTGAGCTTCTACGCCGAGTTCGCGCTGGACAAGGCCCAGACGCTTCTGTACTCCTACGCCATAGTCGGGGCGATCACGCTGGCGCTGGCGGCTCTGGCATGGCGACGAGGCGGGACGCCGGGCACGTGGGCCGCCATGGCGGTGGGCCTCGTACCGTACACGCTGCTCTGTTTCTTCTTGTGGTCGACGTCGGCTTTCCGGGCCGATGAAGTCCTGGACCGGTACTCGCACTTGGCCGCCTGGCTGGCGATCATGGTCTGGCTCCTCTACGTCGCCGCGACGATCCTGCTGTTCCTCTCCAGGAAGAACATTCGTGGGGCTGACTAGATGATCATTTACAGGGGGTGGCCATGAGCCGGCCGATGCGATCACGCCTTGGGCGCGGAAATCCCGAGGAGCACGGCGTCATGGGCGGCCTGGTGGATCTCGGACGCCGGGGGGTGCTCCTGCTCGGTGCGGTGGCGGTGCTCGCGGCGTGTGCATCGACTGCGCAAGGCGCGGATGACGACCGGGTCCGCACGGACCTGGAGCCGCTGGAACGCCGGTTCGCCGCGCTCGGCCGGTTGTCTGGCGCGCACTGGCTCGGCATCGCCTTGGGTGGCGATTCCAGGTTGTCCGTTCCGGGCCCCAGCGACGTTCGACTGGTGGGAATCGCCCAGTTGAGAGCAGGTGCCGCCGCCGTCGTGGGAACGCCGCAGTGGGATTTCGAGCCCGAGACGCCGAGTTCGCCTCCGAAGCCGCTCGCCGAGTTCATGCCCGCGGGCGCCCGGTGGGTCCGGAGCGGATCCTTCGACCTTGAGGTGACGAGCGAAGGAGACTCCGGAGCGTTCTACCTCGATCCGGAGACGGACAGCGTCTACTTCGATTACGTCGACCAATGAGAACAGAATTCCGGGATCGGGCCGTTGCGCACACGGCCGGCCTGGACAGGCTCCGGGCGGCAAAGGACACAGTCGTCGACTGGCTCATGCTGACCCCGCCTGCGCTGCTGGAATCGGCAGGCCTCAGGACCGGCCGCTACCGGATCGGGGGGAGAGACCATGCCGCAGTTGACAACCGCGCAGCTGTCCTATGCGGACCTCGCGGTGGCGGTGATCGACGAAATCGACACACCACAGCGCCACCGCACCCGTGTCTCCGTCTTCAACTGAGCCGACAACGATCGCTGCGCCTCGCTCCTGGCGGCCCTGGACGTTCATCCGCGGGTCGCTACGCGCATCCTGCGGCACTCTCAGATCTCGGTAACCGCGGACGCCGTACCCAAGGTCCTGAAGCTGTTGGAGAGTCCTGAGGCTGAGGAGCCGACTGGCTTGCGCAAGCTTGTCTTGGGGCACGGTACTCGACGGCGAGGACACGAGCCGGATGGCTGACGCGTGGGTGGACGCCCAGATCCGTCTGCTCGTCACCGCCGACCTCTGATGACGACCATTGACGAGGACGGTGTGCACGAACGCGCGGGAAGACCGCGAGGCCGTCGAAGCTCACGGGCCACCTGGCAATGGACGATGGGCGGCACCAACGTCAAGCTAGGTGACCCGTCCGAGTGGGCCGCCGGCCAGACGGGCCTGGTCCCGACCGAGGAGTAGCGCCGACTTCACCGGTATGGCTCGCGCCCGGCTTCTGGGGGCTTGTGGGGCTCGCCTCTGCCTTCCTGGTCGTGAGCCGTGTCCGTCTGCGCGGCTTCTCCGTTGCTCCTTCATCGAGTTGGGAACTGATGCAGGGCGACCTGCTAAGGGCTGCTGCACGATTCATGATTGTTTTTCGCGCTGAGAGTCGTTTGGCCGCTCGATCTGTCCTGCTTACTGACAGGCGATCGTGTGACGCTCCTTCCCCGGTTCACCGACTTCAGAATGTGTTCTGACCTACGATGGCAGGGTGAGCACCAGCAACGCCGACGCCGTCACCTTCTCGGACCTGTCGAGAAACCCTCGAGCCGTCGCAGAGCGCGCCGCGCGCCTCGGTCGAGTACGCGTCACCCACCGCGATGCCCCGGACTTCTACCTGACCGCCGCCGATCGTGAGGATCAGCGCGGGCAGACATTGGCTACGGCATCCCGTCTGTTCCTCGCCCTCATCAAGCACGATCCGACCGCCCGCGCGCTGGTCATCGCCATGCCCGAGGTCTTCCCCTGGGTTCGCCACCTCACCTCCGCCGAACTGCGTGCCTTCACCCTCGAACTGGTGGAGGCACTCTCTGACGCCGCGGAACTGGATGTCGATGTCACCACACAGGAAGTCATCGCAGGCTGGCGGGCGACCGCTCGGATCAAGGCCGACCCCGCGCACTACGCCCAGGCTCGCAAGGCCACAAGTGGCGACTTCGGGCCGGTAGAGGTCTCAGCATGAGTCCGAAGCGTGGTGACCGGGTCACGGTCCCGCCTTCGGATGACGAATGGGATATCCGGTTCGGTACCAGTGATGCGGTCAAGGGATGGGAGGAGTTGTGTCGTCACGCCCTGGGCAACACACGCCGATGTTTCGAGGTACTGCGCGGCGATCCACGTTCACGGGCGGATCACGAGCGTCAACATCGCCTACGCGGTGACCTCGCGACTCATCGTCATAATGGCCAGGACCTGGAGCAATGGGAATTCGAGGTCACCAGTGGCGGACGCGTCCGCTATGCCATCGATGACGCCACTCGCACTGTCTGGATCGTCTATGCCTCACCTCGTCACCCGAAAGACACCGACGGTTGAAACCGAAGGCGGGAATCCAACCAGGTGATCTCTCGTCCAGACCGTGGCAGCCTCCCGAACCTCGGCGGCCACTGCGGCACCGGTGACCGTCCTCTGTCAGTACGGTGATCGCGAACATACCGGTCACCCTGGCACCGGGCGCGGAGAGGTGACCAGCCCAGAGGGAAGGAAGCACCTGCCGGGCACACGACTTGCGAAGGTCGTCGGCTACCCGGCGCGACCCGCGACCGGGGGCCCCGCGGAGGGCCACCTCATGGCACCAGGCATCGAACAGCCACTGCGGCGCCGGCGGACCGGGCGTTGCCGGACCCTTCGCGCGGGGAACGGCTCCCGAGGTGGCGTCGAAAACAGCGGGTATATGGTGGAAAACGGACAGTGAGTCATTGTCTCCGGTCCGGACTCGGCCGTCACAGCCCCCTCGTAGCCCTCCTCTCGGGCGACGACCGGCTGCTCCACCGGGCATCACGCGGAAGGGCGCCACGAGGGAACACGGAGGACGTCATGCCGAGCAACAGAGCCGTCTCCTACCAGGGACCGGGCAAGGTGGAAGTCCGGAACATCGACTACCCCGAGTTCGAGCTCAAGGACGGCCCGGGGGTCAACCCCGCCAACGTGGGCCGCAAGGTGCCGCACGGGGCGATCGTCAAGACCGTCGCGACGAACATCTGCGGCAGCGACCAGCACATGGTCCGCGGCCGCACCACCGCGCCCATCGGCCTCGTCCTCGGCCACGAGATCACCGGAGAGGTCGTCGAGGTCGGCCCGGACGCGGAGTTCACGAAGGTGGGCGACCTTGTCTCGGTGCCCTTCAACATCTCCTGTGGCCGCTGCCGCAACTGCAAGGAGGGCAAGACCGGGATCTGTGAGAACGTCAACCCCGACCGGCCGGGCTCGGCGTACGGGTATGTCGACATGGGCGGCTGGGTCGGCGGGCAGGCCCAGTACGTCCTGGTGCCCTATGCCGACTGGAACCTGCTCAAGTTCCCGGACAGGGACCAGGCGATGGAGAAGATCCTCGACCTGGCCATGCTCACCGACATCTTCCCGACCGGCTTCCACGGCTGTGTCACCGCCGGGGTGAAGCCGGGATCGACCGTCTACATCGCGGGTGCGGGCCCGGTCGGGCTCGCCGCGGCGGTCTCGGCGTTCCTCCTCGGGGCCGCCGCGGTCATCGTCGGCGACCTGAACAAGGACCGCCTGGAGCAGGCCCGCAGCTTCGGCTGCGAGACCGTCGACGTGTCACGGGGCGAGCCCAGGGACCAGATCGAGCAGATCCTCGGCGTGCCGGAGGTCGACTGCGGCGTCGACGCCGTCGGCTTTGAGGCGCGCGGCCACGGCGCCGACGCCGGACAGGAACGACCGGCCACCGTGCTCAACTCGCTCATGGAGATCACCCGAGCGGGCGGCGCGCTCGGCATCCCCGGCCTGTACGTGACCGGTGACCCGGGTGCCCACGACGAGGCGGCGAAGCAGGGCTCGCTCTCCCTCCGGCTCGGCCTCGGCTGGGCCAGGTCACTCTCCTTTACCACGGGCCAGTGCCCTGTCATGCGCTACAACTACTACCTGATGCAGGCGATCCTGCACGACAGGGTGCAGATCGCGAAGGCGGTCAACGCGGTGCCGATCCCGCTGGAGCGGGCACCCCAGGGGTATCAGGACTTCGACCAGGGCGCCGCGTCCAAGTTCGTGCTCGACCCCAACGGCATGCTCGGCACGACGGGCTAGCAGCCTGTCACCGACGCCGGATCCCGCGTGCGGGCGGGGTGAACCGGCCCTTTCCTCGTACCTGCCACCGCTCCCGGTGGTCGCCCGGATTCAAAGTGCTTCGACGAACAACTCGGCCTCGCGCTCGCCCATGCCGGTCTCGCCGCGCACCAGATAGACCGCCTGCTCCGCGCGACCGGCGGCCTTGAGCTCGCGCACGCGGGTGGCCAGGTCAGGGCCCGCGGCACCGGGGTGCGGCAGAGCGGTGGATTGGGCGGGCTTGAACCGGGTCATGGCGGGTTGGCTCCACAGGTCGTGCCCCATGGCCACGCCGTCGACGGTCATCTTGGCGTCCCGCAGGCTGAGCCCGGTGTGGCGGCGCAGCTCCTTGATCGCCTCGATCCTGCGTCCCGTGCGGACCAGGCCGACGACGAGCTCATGCAGCCCCTGCGGGGTAGGCATGGGCGTCGGCATGGGCATGGGCACTTGGTTGCCCTTCCTGGCGGCCATGACGACCCCGATGACGATCACCAGGATCACCGCGACCAGGACGGCGACGATCAGCAGTTCCACGGGTCCCAAGTTCGGCATGTGCGGCATCGTATGACGGATCCGCGCGAGCGGTACAGGAGCGAGGGGCGGAGGTGGGGCACCCGTGGGCGATTCCCCCTCCGCCCCCGCTCCTCGCTTCCTGCGAGTCTCGCCGGACCGTCAGAGGTCCAGGACCAGGCGGGGTGACGACGAGCGGCCGACGCAGATCATCATTGTCCGGCCCGCCTCCCGCTCCTCGGCGGTCAGCAGCGAGTCGCGGTGCTCGGGCGTTCCCGCGAGCACCCGGGTCTCGCAGGCGCCGCAGTATCCCTTCTCGCAGTCGTAGGACAGGCCGGGGGCGACCTCGCGGATCGCCTCGATGAGGCGCTGGTCGGGCTCGACCCGCACGGTCCGCCCCGTCCGGGCGAGGTGGACGTCGAAGGCGGTGTTGGCCGCCGGGTCGAAGAGCACCTCCGGGGCGTCCCCGGCGGTGAAGCGCTCGACGTGCAGCCGGTCGCCGATGCCCAGGCGCTCGCAGACCCGCTCGACGGCCTCGATCATCCCGGACGGGCCGCAGCAGTAGATCGCGGTGGCCGGCCCCGCCGAGGCCAGGATCGCGTCCAGGTCGGGAAGGCCGAACTCGTCCTGTGGCACCAGTTCGGCGCGCTCGCCCGCGCACTCCACCAGTTCGTCGCCGAAGGCCATGGACGCGCGGGATCTCCCGCCGTAGACGGCGCGCAGGGGGCTGCCCCGGCGGGCGGCGGCGCGGACCATGGCCAGGATCGGGGTGATGCCGATACCCCCGGCGACGAACAGGTAGTCCTCGGCGGCCACCAGCGGGAAGTGGTTGCGCGGTCCCCGTACGCCGACGGTGACACCCTCACGGGCGATCTCGTGCATCTCGGCCGAGCCGCCGCGGCCGTTCTCCTCGCGCAGCACCGCCACCCGGTAGCTGTCTCGCTGTCCGGGGTCGCCGCACAGGGAGTACTGCCGGACGCGGCCCGACGGCAGGCGGAACTCCAGGTGCGCGCCGGGCTCCCAGGTGGGCAGTTCGCCGCCGCCCGCCCTGGCCAGGGTCAGCGCCAGCACACCGTCGGCGACCGGCTCGGCCCGGGTGACGACCGCCTCGAAGGAGGCGGCCTTGTTGAAAGAAGAGGTGAAGGCCGGCTGGGTGCCGGGCGCGGATCCGGCACCCAGCCGGGGTCCCGGTGGGAAGATCGCGGGGATCGCGTCCCAGCCGGACTGGTTCCCCCGCGTGGGGTAGGCGACGAGCCCGTCTTCGAGCACCTGGAATTCGGGCAGCCTGGTCAGCACCTGGGTGATCATCTCGCGGAACATGGCGCGGGCCAGGTGAGCGCCGGCGCAGCGGTGCGTGCCGATGCCGAAGCTGAGGTGCCTGGTGGCGTCCCGGTCCAGGCGCACCTCGGCGGGGTCGGGGAAGACGGCCGGATCGTGGTTGGCGGCGACCCACGGGATCAGCACGCGCTCGCCGGCCCGTACCGGGCACCCGCCGATCTCGGTGTCGGCGCGTACGGTGCGCGCCATGGACTGCGAGGGGGCGAACGCCCGGAGGAACTCCTCGGTGGCCGTGTCGAGCAGGTCGGGCGACTCGATCAGGCGGCGCCGCTGCTCGGGGTGACGGCTCAGATGCACGAGGACGCTGCCGGTCAGCGACGTGGTGGTGTCGACACCGCCCGCGATGAGCAGCCCGATCACCGACACCAGTTCGTCCTCGCCGTACGGGGTGCCGTCGGGGCGGTGCTGTGCGGCCAGGACGCTCGTCGCGTCCGAGGCGGGTTCGGCCCGGCGTAGCCGGATGATCTCGCGGATCCGCCGTTCCATGTAGGCGAGGCCCTCGGCGCCCCTGCGGGCCCTGTCGCTGTCGGCGGGCGCGGCGAAGATGTCGTGGATCGGCCCGGCCAGCCGGGCCCAGTCCTCCTCGGGGAAGCCCAGCCAGTCCAGGGTGACCGCGGCGGGCAGCGGATTGGTCAGATCACGGACGAAGTCGGCCGAGCCGTGCTCGATGAACGCGTCGACGACGCGCGTGGCGTGCCTGGCGATCATCGGCCGCAGCCGGTCGACGGCGTCCGGGGTGAGCAGGGGGTTGATCAGGTCGCGGTACTCGGTGGCCTGTGGAGGGTCCAACTCGATCGGGTACTGCTCCAGGCCAGGCCCGCTGGGAATGACGATCGCGACCCGGTCCTCGCCCGAGGAGGCCCTGGAGGAGGAGAAGGTGTCGTCGTCGCGGGCGATCCTGGTCACGTCCGCGTAGCGGGTCGTGTAGACGAAGCCGCCGTGGGCCGGGGTCCGGCCGACCGGGCACTGCTCGCGAAAGGAGTCGTAGTAGGTGACCGGGTCCGCGGTGCACGCCGCGGAGTGGTGGTCGAAGTCAACCTGCTGGGTCATGGCGCACAGGCCCCATATCCATACGAACGATGCGCGGTGTTGCCCAGCCGCGCCACTGGGTGTCTGGGTGCCGGAAGTCTACTCACGTGCGGATCACGAGACAATGTCTCGCATATCGCAGCGATGTCACACGGTCTCCGGCGAGGACCGGGAGCTCAGAAGGTCAGGACGGCCTTCGCGGTCCTACCGGCGCGCAGGTCGGCGATCGCCTCGTTGATCCGCTCGAAGGGGTAGGACGTCATCATCCTGTCCACCGGGAAGCGTCCCGCGACGTACAGGTCCAGCAGCCTGGGCAGGAACACCTGGGGGAGGCTGCTGCCGCCGATGATCCCGGTGACGGTGCGCCCGTTGAGGATACTGCGCCAGTCGAAGCTCATCTCCTGGCTGGGGCCGACGCCGATCACGCCGCACCGGCCGAGCGGGCCGAGCGCCTCGACGGCGGTGCGCAGCACGTCCTGGCGGCCGGTGGTGTCGATGACGAAGTCGAAGCCGTGCGGTGCGATCTCGCGCAGTGCCTCGGCCGAGTCGGAGACGGAGGAGTCGACCGTGTGCGTCGCGCCGTAGGAGCGGGCGGCCTCCAGCTTGGCGGCGTTGACGTCGACCGCCGCGACGACCGAGCAGCCGCTGATCGCCGCCGCGATGATCGCCGCGACCCCCACCGCGCCGGCCCCGAAGACGGCGATCGAGGAGCCGGGGGACGGGCGCAGCACGTTGAACACCCCACCCGCGCCGGTCTGCAGGCCGCAGCCGAACGGGCCGACATGGGTCAGGTCGATGTTCCTGTCAATGGGGACGACGGCACGCTCGGTCGCCACGACGTGCGTGGCGAAGGACGACTGCCCGAGGAAGTGGCCGTTGACCGGCGCGCCGTCCAGGGAGAGCGCCGAGGAGCCGTCGGGCCGCCTGCCGCCGAAGTTGAGGGCGTCGAAGCTCCGGCAGTAGGCGGGGGAGCCGGTCAGGCAGAGGGAGCAGGCGCCGCAGGAGGTGAAGCTCATCGCCACGTGGTCACCGGGGGCCACCGAGGTCACCCGCGAGCCGACCCGCTCCACGACCCCGGCGCCCTCGTGGCCGAGCACCGCGGGGGTGGGGAAGAAGGTGGCGAACTCCAGGTCGGTACCGCAGATGCCGGTGCTGCTCACCCGGACCAGCACCTCGTCGGGACGGGGCTCTTCGAGTTCTGTCTCCCGGAGGGCGAAGGACCCTCCGGAGGCCTCCAGAACGGCGGCGGTGATACGCACGGATCCTCCACAGCTATTTTCATAAAACGAGATGGCATCTTGACATGCAGAACAAGGGGGGTCAAGGATTCCGACATGGCCGAACTTGTGATCCCTTCCGCCCAGCAACTGATCGACGGAGAGTGGGCAGCCGCTCGTGACGCCGGCGAGCTCGACATCGCCGACCCCGCCACCGGCCAGACCATCCAGACGGTGGCCTGCGCGGGCCGAGCGGACGTGGACGACGCCGTGCAGGCCGCCCGGCGTGCCTTCCCCGGCTGGGCCGCGACCTCGGCCTCCGAGCGCGGCAGGCTGCTGCGCCGCTGGTCGGAGCTGATCGGTGAGCATGTCGAGGACCTGGCCCGCTTCGAGGCCCGAGACGTCGGCAAGCCGCTGTCGGGTGGCCGGATGAACATCTTCATCGCCCAGGGCATCATCGAGTACTTCGCGGGCGCCGCCGACAAGCTGACCGGCGTGACTCTTCCCACCCGCACCCCCGACTACCTTGGCTACACCCTGCAGGAGCCGTACGGCGTCTGCGCGGTCATCATCCCTTGGAACGTTCCGGCAGTGCTCACCGCGGCCAACGTGGCCCCCGCGCTGGCCGCGGGCAACACGGTGGTGCTCAAGCCCTCGGAGGTGGCGCCGCTGGCGCCGTTCGCGCTGGCGGAGCTGGCGCGGCGGGCCGGTTTCCCGCCGGGCGTGCTCAACGTGCTCGCCGGAGTCGGCGCCGACGCCGGTGCCGCGCTCACCTCACACCCCGGTGTGAACCACATCAGTTTCGTCGGCTCCACGACCACCGGCCGTGCGATCATGCGGGCCGCGGCGGACAACCTGGTCCCGGTCAAGCTGGAGCTGGGCGGCAAGTCGCCCAACGTGCTCTTCGCCGACGCCGATCTCGACGTGGCGATCCCGGCGATCGTGGGCTCCATCACCGAGAACGCCGGGCAGAACTGCTACGCGGGGTCGAGGCTGCTCGTCGAGGCGTCCATCAGGGACGAGGTCGTGGAGCGGGTGGCGGAGTCGATGCGCGCCGTGCGGATCGGCCCGTGGGACGCCGACCTCGACATGGGGCCGCTGGTCAACGAGGCGCAGTACCGCCGGGTGCTCGGCTTCCTGGAGAGTGCCCCCGCCGAGGGCGCCCGCCTGGTCACCGGGGGTGGCCCCGCGCAGCGGGCGGACGGCGGCTGGTTCGTCCAGCCGTCGCTCTTCGACGGCGTGGACCCGCGCTCCCGGCTGTCCAGGGAGGAGGTGTTCGGCCCGGTGCTCGCGGTGCAGGAGTTCTCCGGCGCCCGGCAGGCGGTGGAGATGATGAACGACACCGACTTCGGCCTGCTGGCGTGCATCTGGACGAGCGACGTCTCCCGGGCGCTGCGCCTGGCCCAGGAGGTGCGCTCGGGGCAGGTCTCGGTCAACCAGTTCGCCGACGCCGGGGTCATCGGCTTCCCCTTCAACATGCAGAGGGACAGCGGCTTCAGCCGCGGCGGCGGATACGCCGCCATGCGGGAGTACACGCAGGAGAAGGCTGTCGCGGTACGTCTGCTCGACCGGTCGCCCGTGGAATGAACGCGGCAGTGACGGAGCGGCTGTTAAATGGCAGCGTTCCAACCTGCACATATTCGCGCCACGCGGCACGCATGTAACAAGCATGTGACGCGCGGGGCAGTTGGCTCCGGAGGCATTGACACGCCTATCGGAGCGGCGGCAGAGTACGACGCATTGCGGGCGATGAATCACAATGCGAGATGCCATCGTGAATAACGATCGCTTGGAGGGTTAGAGTTGCGAGCACTGGTCCAGACGGCCTTCGGAGGTCCGGAGGCGGTGAGCGTTCAACGGGTCGCCGACCCCGAGCCCGGTCCGCTCGACGTGGTCGTCCGGGTCGGCGTCTGCGCCCTCAACCGGCTCGACCTGCTCCAGCGGCGCGGCCCCGGGGTGCTCCCCGGCTTCAGCCTGCCGCACATCGCCGGCATGGACATCGCCGGCCACGTGGCGGCGATCGGATCGGCGGTCACCGGCCTGACGGTCGGGGACCGGGTCGTGGTCGATCCTACGGTGGGCTGCGGATCGTGCCCGCACTGCCTGGCCGGTGACCGCGGCCACTGCGTCCGGCTGCGGGTCATCGGCGGGAACATGCCGGGCGGCTACGCCGAGTTCGTGGCGGTCCCCGCCGACCTGGCACACCCGGTGCCGGACCACGTCGACCTCGACGAGGCCGCGGCGCTGCCCACCCCGTGGAGCACCGCCTGGAACGCCACCTACGCCGTCGGGAAGGTGACCGCCGGCGACTGCGTGGTGATCCAGGGCGCGGCCGGCTCCGTCAGCATCGCCGCGATCCAGCTGGCCAAGCGGGCCGGTGCCCAGGTGGTGGCCGTGGCCGGAAGCGACGAGAAGCTCGCCGTCGCGGCCGGGCTCGGTGCCGACCTGCTGCTACGCAACGACGCCCCGATAGCCGACGCGGTCCGCGACCACACGGGCGGCAGGGGCGCCGACGTCGTCCTCGATCACGTGGGCGCCGCCACCTGGCGGCACTCCCTGAGCTGCCTGCGGATCGGCGGCAGGCTGGTGACCTTCGGCAACACCAGCGGCGACCAGGTCTCCCTCTCCCTCGCCGAGATCTACCACCGAGGGCTCCGCCTGCTGGGCGCCGGCGCCTACGTCCCGGCTGACTTCACCGCCATGCTCGACGCGTACTTCGCGGGAGGCATGCGCACCCTCCGCGCCGCCGAGTGCGGCCTGGAAGACCTGCACGAGAGCTTCGGGCTGGAGCGCTCGCGCGATCTGGTCGGCAGGGTGCTGGTGCGGCCATGACGGAGGAGCGGGCAGCGCAGCCGGATCGAGCGGGGCATGACGCCGCTCTGCTGATCGTCGGCGGGGACGTGGTGACGATGTCGCCGCGCCGCGAGGTGGTCACCGGCGCCACCGTCGCCGTCGCCGACGGGCGCATCGCCGCGATCGGTCCCGCCGCCACCCTGCGGAAGGACTTCCCCGGCGCGGCCGAACTCGACGCGGGCGGCTGCGTCGTCATCCCGGGCCTGGTC
>NZ_JBEXUE010000069.1:0-30019 GCF_040614275.1 Streptosporangium sp. NPDC006013 | reverse complement strand
GCGTAAACGGTGAGCAGGTCACCGTTGACGTCGACGGCGACGTGCGCCTGCTGTGGGTGCTGCGCGACATTCTCGGCATCACCGGGCCGAAGTACGGCTGCGGCATCAACGTCTGCAAAGCGTGCACCAGCCACATCAACGGCAAAGCGGTCAACCCCTGCGCGATCCCCGTCGCAGACCTCCAGCCGACCGACGAGGTCACGACCATCGAAGGGCTTCCGGCCACGGTCGGCAAGGACCTGCACCCCATGCAGCAGGCATGGCTCGACCACGACGTCGCCCAGTGCGGCTACTGCCAGCCCGGCCAGATCATGGCCGCCGTGGCACTGGTCCGCCGCGCCGCCGCCGAAGGCCGCGGAATCACCGACGCCGACCTCGACGGCCTCCGCAACATCTGCCGCTGCGGCACCTACTCTCGTATCCGCGAAGCCGTCAAAGCCGGCGCCGAGAACATGTGAGGCACAACGGCAACTGGCTGTTCGGCCCACTCCCCACCCGCGAAGCCAAAGGAGATCGGTACGGCGGTCGGTGACGTGGAGGCGCGCGAGGCCAATGTCCGGGCCGGGTATGTGATCTCCGATGTCGGCGCGTTCGGCGGGGACATCGTCAAGATCGACATGAGTCGGAGGGCCGGGTCCGGGAGTTGGGTGACGCCTCGGTGCCGTTCAGGTCCGGCACCCATACGCTGGTCTTCAGTGACGACGCGGCCGGGCTGGAGGGACAGTCCGCTGAATCAGACCTGGCGGATCCGGGGCCGCTGACCAGGACTGCGCAAGCCCCGCCGCCCGGTTGGAAGGAGGGCGGCAGGGCTTGGCTTCCGTTCGCCGGCCTCTGCCCGCTGAGGCCGGCGAACGGCCTTTCACGGTGCGGTGGACGAGAGGATCACCCGCGGGTCCAGCGTTGGTTGGTGCCGCCGGTGCATGTCCGGATCTGGATTCTGGCGTTGTTGGTCGTGGCGTTGTTGGCGACGTCCAGGCACTTGTTCGCGCCGATGGCGGTGATGGTGCCGTCAGTGTTGAAGCGCCACTTCTGGTTGTTCTGGCCGTTGCAGTCCCAGATGAGGACGTCGGTTCCGTCGGCGGTGCCGTTGTTGTTGACGTCCAGGCACTTGTTGCCGTAGACCCGCAGCTCACCGGCGGGCGTGGGGGTCCACTGCTGGTTGTTCTGGCCGTTGCAGTCCCAGATCACCACCGGGGTGCCGTTGGCCTGGGAGGCGCCGGTCACGTCCAGGCACCGGCCCGACCCCACGCCCTGGATGCGAGACGTGGAAGGCGAGGGCGTGGGATTGGGTGTGCCGCCACTGACCCGGAACACGACGGTGCCGTGGGACGGGACGCTCGCCGAGACGGTGCCGGTGGTCGTGGTGACGGCGTTCGTCCAGGCGTCGCGCAGGCTGAAGGAGTTGCCGGACAGGCCGATCGCGGAGGCGGTGGTGCTGATCGTGGTGGTGCTGCCGCCCTGGTTGAACAGGGCGACCGCGACGTCGCCGTTGCTCAGCCGTTTGGCCAGGATGCGGCGCGTGCCGTCGTTGCTGATCTGGGTGGCCTGAAGGCCGAGCGTGTCCTGGTTGATGGCGATCAGGTGTTGGTTCTTCATGATCGTGGCGGTCGCGTTGTCCATGTTGCGCACGTCGTTACCGGCGATCAAGGGCGCGGCCATGATGGCCCACAGGGCGAAGTGGCTACGCATCTCGGTGTCGTTCATGCCGCCCCGGCCGACCACCATCATGTCGGGGTCGTTGAACTGCCCCGGCGCGGCGTAGCCCGACAGCGGCGCATTGACGTTGACGATGTTCTGGATGCCCATCGGGTAGCCGTTGGTCTGGCCCGTGTCCCAGGCGTTGGTGATGTCCTCGGTCGTGCGCCAGATGTTGGCGACGTCGCCCCAGTTGCGCTGCGGCCCGGTCTTGGAATGGATGCTGTTGGGGTTGATGCTGTAGAGGATCGGTCGTCCGGTCGCCGCCAGAGCGTCCCGCATCTTGGCGAAGGTGCGCACCTGGTCGTCGATGGTGCCGGTGGGGGAGCACCAGTCGTACTTGAGATAGTCCACGCCCCAGGCCGCGAACTGCCGGGCGTCCTGGACCTCGTGGTTGAGGCTGCCGGTCGCGCCCGGGTAGGAGTTGAAGTACTGCGCGCAGGTCTTGTCCAGGGGCGCCTGGTAGAGGCCGAACTTCAGGCCCCTGGCGTGCAGGTAGTCGCCGAGCGCCTTCATCCCGCTCGGGAACCGCGACAGGTTGGCCTGGATGTTCCCGGCGGAGTCGCGGTTGGGGTCGAACCAGCAGTCGTCGACCACGACGTACTGATAGCCCAGGTCGCGCATGCCGTTGCCGACCAGGGCGTCGGCCGTCTGCCGGATCAGCGTCTCGTTGATGTTGCAGCCGAACGTGTTCCAGGTGTTCCACCCCATCGGCGGGGTACGGCCCACGCCGTTGTTCAACGCCTGTGCCGGGGTGGCCGAGGTGACCGCTGCCAGGGTCAGCATCACGGTGACGGCGGAGGCCGGCAACGCGCGTATTCGTTTCCTGCTCATTGACATCACTCCTCAGTGGACAGAGGCGGGGGAATCGGTGATCGGGCCCCTGGCGTGGGCCGGCGCCCCGCACCATGGGCCCGATCGCTACTCGGTCGAAACACGCGGCACGGTCACGGGCCGGCGCAGGTGGCCGCCGGGGTGGCCGGTACGCCGTTGCTGAGGAAGCCGAAGGTCGTGCTCGCGTTGGCGCCGAGCGAGCCGTTCCACGTCTCGTTGCGTACCGTCACGTTCGAGCCGGAGCCGGAGCGGACACCTCCCCAGATCTGGGTGATGGTCTGCGAGCCGGGCCAGATCCAGTTGACGGTCCAGCCGTTGATCGCGGAGTTGCCCGCGAGCACGGTGACCTCACCCTGAAAGCCGCCCTGCCACGAATTGGTCACCCGGATGGTCGCGGCGCACGCCCCCGTGGTCGGTCCCGACGGGGTCGGGGTCGGGGTGGGGGATGGGCTGGGAGACGGAGTGGACTGGAACTGGCTGAAGAATCTCCACGTCTCTCCCGGCAGCCATGTTCTGGAACCGCTGTCGCCGGGTGCCCCGTCCTGTGGGGCGGCGATGTGCCCCTCGTCGAAAGCGGCCCAGACGACCGGACGGCCGCCCGCGCAGCCCGAGTAAGTGGTGCTCCGATGCGTCAGGCTGCCCTGGCCGGGCTCGGGCGGGTTCTGGGCGGTGCAGCCGTTGTTCCGGACGAACCTGTCTCGCATCGACCGCCCGCCGGAGATGTTCAGCACACCGTCCCTGAGGCCGTGCGCCGCGAAGTAGGCGATCGGCTGGGTGCCGCCGCTGCATCCGCTGAGCTGTCCGCCGGAGTAGACCGCGACGGCGCGGAAGACGTCGGCCCTCGCGCAGGCGAGCGCGTAGCTCATGGCGCCGCCGTAGCTGAAGCCGAGGGCGAAACGCTGCGTTGTCTCGACGCAGAGGTCGGCCTCGATCCGCCGGATCATGTCGTCGACGAAGGTCACGTCTTCGCCGCCGCTGTTGGCCCAGCCGTTGTTGAAGCCCTGTGGCGCGACGAAGATCGTGCTTTCGCCGGCCAGTCGCTGGAGCCCGTAGTAGGACCAGACGTCGCGCTGCACGGTCTGGCCGGTGGCGACGTCGGTGGCGGTGCCGCCCAGCCAGTGGAAGCCGAAGACCAGCCGGTACGGTCGCCGGTTGTCGTAGTCGCCGGGGATTCTCAGGATGTAGCTGCGGTTCTTGCCGCTGCTCTGGATCGTGTTGGTGCCGTTCTGGAGGGTCGGCGTCCTGCCGCACCCGGCGGTCGCCGCGAGGGCGCTGCTCGACGTGCTCGCGCTCGCACTGTGACTTATCGCCACGGCACCCATGGAGAGGACGAGAAGCGCCGCGGCCGTGATGGCGGTGAGCACGGATCTGCGTCTGGACATGGGGTGACTCCTTTCTGTCCGGTCATTGGAAGGAGGCGTCGTCGATGTAGAGCCCGTCGGTTCCGGCGGCCGTCTCGACGTAGAAGGAGGCGTTGGTCAGCGTGCCGGTCCACGACACGGTCGTGGTGCCGGTCAGCTGGGTCCAGCCGTTCGTGTTCACCGTTTGCGCCGGGGTGAGCTGGAGGTAGTTCGTCGTGCCGTCGACGGTGAGCGTCAGGGTCGCCTTCGCGCTGGGAGTGCCGCTCTGCGAGCGCACCCAGACGCTCGTGGTGTAGCTCTTGCCGTTGGTCAGGGCCGACGTCACGTTCTGGTGGGGGCCCTGCCAGGCGGCCGTACGGCCGGAGTTGAGCAGGGACCGGCTGCCGGCGTGAGCCACATCGGTGGCGGAGGACAGGGTGCCGCCGGAGCTGGTCCAGCCCGCAGTGCCGTTCTCCATGGTGCCGTTGGTCAGCAGGTTCCCGCCGCTGCCGCCGTTCGGGGTGAACTGCCACCAGTTGAGGTTGAGCAGGTAACCGCTGCCGCCGGTGAAGCGGAGATACAGGTCGCGGGTTCCGGTGGCCCCGCTCACCGGGCAGGTGACGGTGGTCCAGTTCTGCCACCCGCCGGTCCCCGGGACGGCGCAGGTGCCGAGGAGCGTGCCGGTGGCGCTGCCCAGGCGGAGTTCGATGGTGCCGCCGCTCGACCCCGAGGCCACCCGGGCGGTGAAGGACGACGCCCCGGTGCCGAAGCCGATGCCCTTGACCTTGATGTTGTCGCCGTTCTCGATGAAGCCGACGTTCATGCCGCCTTCGCTGGACGGCTCGGTCTCGACGCCGGTCGCCCAGGCGATGGTCTCGGCCTCCTGGCGCACGAACGGGTTCAGCGTCCCCACCTGGGGAGGGCCGGCGGTGGTCATGTTGATGGTGGGGAAGGTGCCGTCGGCGTTGTAGGTGAATTTCTCCACGGCCACCGACCTGGTGAAACCGCCCCCGCCCGGCAGGGCGCCGTTGTGGTAGAAGAAGTACGATCCGCCGTTGAAGTCGACGATCCCGGCGTGGTTGGTGAAACTGCCGCCTTGGCGGGGCATGATCGTTCCCCGGTAGGTCCACGGCCCGGTGGCGCTGGGGGCCGTCGAGTAGCCGATGAACTCCGAGCAGCATTCGGCGGCGAACACGTTGTAGTAGAGGCCGTTGCGCTTGAAGACCCAGGGCCCCTCTTCATAGAGGGTGGGACGGCTCGTGTTGCCGCTGCGCGCGCCGAATCCCGTGGCGGTCAGCGGGATCTGGGTCGGGCTGCCGGAGAAGGAGATCATGTCGGTGTTCAGCCGGACGTACCAGAGGTTGGGGTTGCCCCAGTACAGGTAGGCCTGGCCGTTGTCGTCGATGAAGACCGTGGGGTCGATCTCGCCGTTCCTCACCAGCGGACGTCCGATGGCGTCGCGGAACGGCCCGGTCGGGTTGTCGGCGACCGCGACGCCGATGGCCATCGAGCCGGAGGCGCGGTCCCGGACCGGCACGTACCAGTAGAACCTGCCGTTGCGATAGGCGACCTGGCCCGCCCAGGCGTTGGCGTCGGCCCAGGCGAAGGTGGCCAGGTTCATCGGGGAGCCGTGGTCGGTCCAGTTCGCCATGTCCGACGACGAGTACACCCGCCATTCGCGCATGGTGAAGTACGTCGAGCCGTCCTCGTCATGGCCGGTGTACAGGTAGACGCGGCCGTTGTGGACGAGCGGCGCCGGGTCGGCGGTGTAGATGGTCTGCACGATCGGGTTGTCGGCCCTGGCCAGGGACGGCAACAACGTGGTCAGCAAGAACAGGCTCACGGTCCAGAGAACCAGGTGGCGAGATCTCCTCCTGGCCCTGCGAAGTACGGGTTTCACCTGTCGTCTCCCTCAGGCGGATGTTTGGCGGTGGCCCCGGGCGTGGCGGTTCAGGGGGTGATCAGCAGGGGGAGTCGGTCTGGGGCAACAAGCCCATGCGCCAGAGCAGGCGGCGTGATGGTGCAGATCTCATGGCGATCCTTTCGAGGGGGGACCTCAGGCTGGGGAGTGTGTGCCCGGCCCCGCATTCCGTCGCTATGTGAGCGCTGACGTTTCCGCGTGACCCGGGCGGGCTCGGTCTTGCGCCGAGCCCGCCGTGCCGGCTCCATCCGGTCCTGATCGCGTGCCGTGACTGCGCTCACCCGATGGGGCGTACGCCTTTGCGGTGAACGTCAGGAACGCCCGAGCCGGACCTGTGTCATGCCGTCAGCGCTGTAGTGTCAGCAGGCCCGGCCGGTAGGGCAGGAGGCCGTAGTCGCCGCCGGAGCTGGGGCTGCGTCCTTGGTAGAGCAACTGCAGGTTGCAGGGGTCGACGGTCATGGTCTGATCGGCGCTGGTGCGGATCAGTTCGCCGTGGCTGATGTCGTTGGTCCAGGTGGCGCCGCTGTTGGCCTTGCCGGCGAAGGGGTTGCTCTCGGTCGCGGCCTGCGGTGTCCACGTACCGTTCAGGCTGGTGGCCGTGAAGGAGCGGAAGTAGCGGCCCTGCGAGCCGATCGCCTCGACGATCATGAGGTAGCGGTTCTCGTTCTGGATCTTGTAGACCTGGACGGCTTCGAACAGGTTGTTCGTCGTGTCGCTCATGATCACGGTCGAGTTCGAGCCGAAGCTGCCGGGGAAGTTGCCGATGGGCATGCTGGCCCGGTAGATCTTGCCGTTGTCGCCGGCGAAGAACAGGTACATGTTCGTGCCGTCACCGATGAGCGCCTGGTCGATGGGGCCTGTGCCGGAGCCGGTGATGCTTCCGGAGAAGAGCGTCTGCGGTGCCGACCAGCCGTTGGGGTTGGTGGGGTCGGTGGAGGTGCGGTAGGAGAAGGCAGGTCCGCCCCACTGGTAGGCGAGCACCCAGATGTTCTTGGGGGCGAAGTAGAACAGGCTGGGGGCGACGGTGGCGGAGTTCATCGCGTTCTGGCTGGCCGAGGCCATCTCCGGCCAGTTCGTGAACAGGCCGAAGTTCATCGAACCCCAGCTCGTGCCGTTGTCGTGGGTGGTGGCGTAGACGAGCTGCCTGCCGTTGTAGGGGGCGACGGTGAAGTCCTTGAGCGAGACCCACCCCGACTTCGGGTTCGCCAGTGAGCCCGTCGACGTCCAGCGGTACGTCGAGGGAAGAGCGCACGTACCGGTCGGCGTCGGGGTCGGGGTCGGGTTGGGGCCGCTGCCGACCTGGACGAGTTGCCACTGCTGGTTGTTGCCGCCCCAGTCGTCGTACTGGACGATGTTGGCGCCGTCGGCGGTGGAGGCGCCCTGTACCTCCAGGGCCTTGTTGCTGTTGCGGTTGATCAGGCGGACGTAGCCGCCCGCGGAGTCGGCCAGGCGCCACTGCTGGTTGGTGCCGTTACCGTCGGCCCACTGCACGATCGCCCCGCCGTTGGCGGTGGAGAAGTTGTAGACGTCCAGCACCTTGCCGGAGAGCCTCGACTTCAGGCGGTAGTAGCCGCCGCCGGAGTCGACGAACTGCCACTGCTGCTGGTTGCCGTTGTTGCGGGTCCACTGGGTGATGCGGGCGCCGTCGTTGGTGGCCAGGTTGTAGACGTCCAGGGCCTTGCCGCTGTTGCGGTTGACCAGGACGTACCAGGCGTTGGTGTCGATCGGTCCCGAGGTCGGCGTGGGCGTCGGGTTGGTGCTGCCGCCGTTGAGCGCGTTCAGTACCGAGGTGTAGGCGGCCTTCTTGTTGCCGGCGGCGTCGAAGAGCAGGGGGTTCTCCCCGGTGCGCCAGGAGTCGCTGTCGCGGATGCCCCAGACGGTGATGCCGGTGCAGCGGGCGACCGCGAGGCAGGCGCGGGTGACGGTGGCGTAGTTGTCGGCCTGGTTGGAGCCGGCGATGTCGAGTTCGGTGATCTGGACGTCGACGCCGAGGTCGGCGAAGCGCTGGAGGTTGGCCTGGTAGTCGCCGGGGACGGAGTTGCCGAGATGGGACTGGAAGCCGACGCAGTCGATGGGGACGCCGCGTGATTTGAAGTCGCGGACCATGTTGTGGATCGCGGTGCTCTTGGCGTTGATGCCGTCGGTGTTGTAGTCGTTGTAGCAGAGCTTGGCGCCGGGGTCGGCGGCGCGGGCCGCCCGGAACGCCGCCTCGATCCAGTCGTTGCCGGTCCGCTGGAGGCTGGAGTCACGCCGGGCGCCGGAGGTGCCGTCGGCGAAGGCCTCGTTGACGACGTCCCAGGAGTGGATCTTGCCGCGGTAGTAGGTGGCGACCTGGGTGACGTGGTTGATGGCGGCACTGCGCAGTGTCGAGCCGGACAGGCTCTGGGCCCAGCCGGGCATCTGGGAGTGCCAGAGCAGGGCGTGCCCGCGCACCTTCATGCCCCGGCTGATCGCGTGATTCGCGATCCGGTCGCCGTTGGTGTAGTTGAAGGAGCCGCGCGACGGTTCGGTGGCGTCCCATTTCATCTCGTTCTCGGCGGTGACCGAGTTGAACTCGCGGTTCAGGATGTTGACGTAGGCGGAGTCACCGAGCTTGCCTGCGGCGATGGCCGCGCCGAAGTAGCGGCCGCCACGTTCGGCCGCCGATGCGCCGAGCGTGGCGGCGGCGCTCGCCGAAGCGGAGATCACCACCGACATGCCGATGGCGACCATGCAGGCGCTCAGCAGGGACAGGAGTCTCCACAGCCGGGTATGCCCGGAAGACCGGGCCGATCGGCTTGGGGTGTGCATCATGGTGTGCCTTTCCGTTTCACTGTGTGGTGAGGTCGAACCGGCGTACGGTCACCGCGCCGCCGAGGGACTGGGTGGCGTAGTTGAAGATCCCGAAGCGGTAGCCCATGAAGAACTGCCAGGCGTTGTTCAAGGTGAAGGCCGGTCCGAACGAGGTGAAGTTGGTCCCGTCGGTGCTGTAGGAGAACCGCGCCTGGCGGCCCGAGCCGGGCCGGACGTCGGCGTTGACGCGCAGCCAGATCCGGCCGCCGGAGACGTTGGCGCTCGCGGCCTCGGTGCCGGTTCCGGTGGTCTGCCAACTGCTGTTCATGGTCAGGCCGTTGGTCATCACGACGCGGGTCGTCCCGCCGTCGCGTTTGAGGCCGATCCAGGCCGACTGGTCGCGGAGCATGGCCAGCCCGGCGCGATCGCCGTTGGCCATCTGCGAGTAGTCGAGCTCGATCGTCGCCGTCGACGACGGGCCCTGGATACGGTGGGTCAGGGTGTTGCGGGCGTTATACAGGTCGCCGGTGACGGTCGCGGTCTGCAGGCGCAGGCCGCTGCCCGTCGACCACCTGGTGTTGTCGGGGTTGTGGTTCCACTCCCAGCGATGGCCGAGCGTGCCCGAGGTGAAGGAGTCGGGGCCGATCATCGACTGGACGGTCCGGTTGGTCTGGATGTTCGGCTTCGGGTAGTTGACGCCCCAGCCGCCGTTGACCGTCTGGATCGTGGGCCAGCCGTCGCCGGTCCAGGTGATCGGCGCGAGAGCGGGCACCCGGCCGCCGGGGAAGGCGTCGACGAACGACATGTAGTACCAGGCGCCGTTCTGGGTCTGCACGAGCCCGCCCTGGTGGGGCACGCCGCCCCCGGAGATCGGGCCCGGCATGTTCAGCAGGACCTCGCGCATCTCGTACGGGCCGAACGGGCTGGTGGAGCGCAGCACGTACTGGCCGTTCGCGGGCCGGGTCAGCCAGATGTAGTAGTAGCCGTTGCGCTTGTAGAAGCGGGCGCCCTCAAGGGTGCCGACGCTGGAGGGGGTCTGGAACACCTGCTGGGCGCGCACCTGGCTGAGCCCGTCGGCCGAGAGCTGGGCGACGCTGATCGTGCCGTTGCCGTAGGCGACGTACATCGTGTCGTTGTCGTCGACGAGCAGGCCGGCGTCGTAGTAGCAGTTGTTGATCTGGGAGCGTTTGGTCCAGGTGCCGTCCACCGCAGAGGCGGTGTAGACGTAGGTGCGGTTGAACTCGACGCAGCCCATCCAGTAGTACGTGCTGTTGCTCGGCCGGTAGTTGAGGGTCGACGCCCAGATGCCCTTCACGTACGCCCGGCCGCCGTTGAGGTCGTAGGCGTTCGAGTCGAAGTCGAGCCGGGGGACCGAGTGGCCGGCGTACTCCCAGTCGACCAGGTTGTAGGAGCGCAGGATCGGCGCGCCCGGCGAGTAGTGCATCGTCGAGGCCGAGTAGTAGTAGGCGTCGCCGACCCGGATGATGTCGCCGTCGGCGAAGTCCTGCCACACGACCGGATTGGTGTAGTTGCCGCCGGTGGTCGGGGTGGGGGTCGGGTTCGGTTCGCTGCCGACCTGGACGAGTTGCCACTGCTGGTTGTTACCGCCCCAGTCGGCGTACTGGACGATGTTGGCGCCGTCGGCGGTGGAGGCGTTCTGGACCTCCAGCACCTTGTTGCTGTTGCGGTTGATCAGGCGGACGTAGCCACCCGCGGAGTCGGCCAGCCGGAACTGCTGGTTGGTGCCGTTGCCGTCGGCCCACTGGACGATGGCGGCGCCGTCGGCGGTGGAGAAGTTGTGGACGTCCAGGACCTTGCCGGAGTGGCGGGACTTGACGCGGTAGTAGCCGCCGCCGGAGTCGACGAACTGCCACTGCTGCTGGTTGCCGTTGTTGCGGGTCCACTGGGTGATGCGGGCACCGTCGTTGGTGGCCAGGTTGTAGACGTCCAGGGCCTTGCCGCTGGTGCGGTTGACCAGGACGTACCAGGCGCTCGTGTCGACCGTCGCCGCGTTCGCGGACTGGGTCGTGAGAAACACGCCCACGAGGAGCAGAGACGAGAGAACCGCGAGCACACGCCTCACAGGAACCTCCAGAGGTTGTTGTTCGAGCCGTTGTCGTCGGCGAGCACGATCTGCGCGCCCTGGGCGGTACCGGCCAGACCCAGGACCCGGCCGCCGTTGGCGCACTGGATGCGGAAGGTGGCGCCGCTGCCGTAGCGCAGCCGCCAGCGGTGGTCGTTGGTGCCGTTGTCGGCCCACTGCACGACCCGGGAACCCGCTGAGGTGGCGGCGTTCTCCACCCCCAGCACCTTCTGACTGTTGGAGTTGCGTAAGCGCAGGTAGCCACCGGTGTCGACGACGGCCGTCCAGAGGTGATCGGCGGTGCCGGTGTCGCCCCACTGGATGACGAGCGCGCCGTCGGCGGTGGACATGTCGGTGACCCCGAGCACCATGCCGGTCGCCACGTTCTGGACGCGGCGCGCGCCGTTGGGCACGAACCGCCACTGGTTGTCGGCCGAACCGTTGTCGGGGTCCTGGACCGCCTGGGCGCCGTTGACGGTGGAGCCGTTCAGGATGCCCAGCAGCTTCGAGCTGTTGACGTTGCGAATCTTGACCGAGCCGTCGCCGACGTCGGTGATCGTCCACCGGTGGTCGGCGGTGCCGTTGTCATCCCACTGCATGATCCGGGCGTTGTCGGCCGTGGACATGTTCTCGACGCCCAGCACCTTGCCGCTGTTGACGTTGCGGAACCGCAGCCCGTTGCCGTCCACGACCGGCACCCAGTCGTGGTCGGCGGTGCCGTTGTCGGTCCACTGCAACGCCAGGCCGCCGTCCGCGGTCGACATGTTCTGGATGCCGAGCGCCAGCCCGCTGGTCGCGTTGATCAGCCGGAAGCTCGCCCCGCCGCCCCCGCTGCTCTGTCCGCTGGTGTTCCAGTAGACGACGTAGTTGTAGTTGGCGGCGTCGTGGAACGGGCCCAGGTTCACCGACGCCCCGTTGGCCGTGGCGGTGAACGACAGCGCCGAGGTGCCGGTCCGGGTGATCGTCGAGGGGGTCAGCGTCGGCGCCGCCGACAGGGAGGTGTTCCCGTAGTTGCCCGCCAGCACGATCGGGCCATAGGTGACGGCCTGCAGGTTCGGGTTGTCGTTGGCGGCCTTCAGGATCACCCGCATCGGGAGCCGTACGGTCACCGTGTCGCCCGACGTCCACGACCGGGTGATCGAGGCGTAGGTGCCCGGGGTGGTGGCGACGTCCTGCTGGACGCCGTTGACGCTGATCGTCGCGTCCTGGGTCCAGGCCGGGATGCGGACCCGCATCGTCCACGACCCGCTCACGTTCCCGGTGACCTGCAACGACGTGGTGTCGCTCACCGGGTACGACGTCGTCTGGGTGACCGTGATGCCGCGCTGTGACCAGTTGAGCGTGGCGGGCGCGAACAGGTTCACGAACAGCGTGGTGTCGTTGTGGAAGTAGATCGAGTCCATCAGCTTGGTGTTGGTCTCGATGCCGGTGCCCTGGCAGCACCACATCGAGTTGTAGTCGGTACTCCACGTGCCACCGCCCCAGGCCGGGCCGACGCCCCGCCTTCCCCCGGGGTTGAGCGGGGTGAAGTAGGTGACATGGCCCCGGCTGTCGGCCGGGTTCTGCTGGCCGATCAGGTGGTTGAACAGGGCGTTCTCGTAGTAGTCGAAGTAGTCGGCCCGGGTCGGCGACAGCGTCCACAACTCCCGGGTGAGCTTGAGCATGTTGTAGGTGTTGCAGGCCTCGCCGGTGTCCCTGGTCAGGTGCGCGGCGATGGCGTTGGGGGCGCGGAAGTGCTCGGCCTGGCTGTTGGAGCCGTTGGCGTAGGTGTGGGCGTTGATCGTGAAGGTCCAGGCGTTGGCGGCGATGTCGCGGTAGCGGGTGGTCCCGGTCGCCTTGTACTCCCGCGCGGCGCCGATCCACTTGGGCACCTGTGTGTTGGCGTGCAGGCCGTTGAGCTGGTCCTGGTTGGAGGCGAGCGGGTTGAACACGGAGGCGTGGTCGAAGCGCTGCGCGACCGTGAGCCAGCGGGTGTCCCCGGTCATCTGGTACAGGTCGGTGAGCACGGCGTTCATGCCGCCGAACTCGGTGCCCAGCATGGCCTGCATCTGGCTGGAGGACAGGCGGCCGGTCCGGGTGTCCACCCACCCGGCGAGGGCGAGGAGCACGGTCCTGGCCTGGGTGTTGCCGATGTGCCGCCACACGTCCAGCAGCCCGGCGAGGGTCTTGTGGATGCAGTAGTACGGCACGTTGCCGTTGCTCAGCGTGCGGTTCTCGACCGCGGTGATGTCGGACTCGGGGAAGCCCGACAGGTAGCCGGTGGTGAACCCGGCCACGCCGTTGTTGGCCTGGCATCTGGCCAGCTCGGCGACCATCTGGTTGGCCTTGTCCCGGCAGGTGGTGTCTCCGAGTACGGCATAGGCCTGCGCCCAGGCCGTCAGGAAGTGGCCCTGCATGTGGGACCGGAACGGGAAGTCGGGCGCGTCCCAGCCGCCGTTGGCCGCCGCGCCGTTGGTGGACAGGCGGTGGTTGGCGCGGAAGACATACAGCAGCCGGTCGACGTCGACGAAGCGCAGGTAGTCGAGAGTGCGGTTCTGGTTGTCCAGCCAGCGGCCGGAGGTCAGCCGGACCTGGCCGAGGTCGAATTCGTAGGCTGAGACACCGATCTCGGATCTGGCCCACGGGAGCGCGGCCAGGGCGTGGGACGTGCCCACCACCTGGCCGACGGCCGAGAGCGCGGCGGTCGCGCCTGCGGCCCGAAAGAGTTGGCGACGGCTCAGGGACATGGGGAAGCTCCTTGGGGCTGGGGGGTGAGGTGGCCGGTCGAAGCCACCACGGCCGGCCACCCGTTTCACGTGGTCAGGTCGTTGGCGCGGCTGACCACGGCTTTTGGTGCGTAGGTGTCGCGCTCGAAGGAAGTGTTAGCGATAACATTTCACTCATGAGGTAACCCGGAAGGTCGCGTCCTGCCGGTCGGCGGCGCTTGATGACGAACTGATCGGGTCGATGCGCAGCACGTAGCCCTGGTGCCGCAGATGGTGGGTCGGGAAGTTGTACGACCGGAACGACGACCAACTCCCGTCGGCCAGCCCGGCCACGCGATGGAACGTCGCGTCGGCCCGGAAGGTCGCGGAGTTGTCGTTCGGGTCCAGCCGGATCGCGTAGTTGTTGTGGCGCAGGAAGCTGCCGGGCACGCTCACCGACTCGAACGACACCCCGGCCGAGTCGGCCAGGCCCGGCACCATCCGCCACATCTGGTCCCGGTACGGGTCGAACGGGTAGGGGGCGATCCGCCCGATCCGGTCGGCGTGCCGTACGAAGTAGTCGGGGAAGTTCGACGACTTCAGCCGCACCCAGTTCGGCAGGCCCCACCGGGAGACCAGGGCGTTGTACTCGGCGTCGGTGATCCCGGCGATCGAACCGTGCTTGGAGTTCATCGGCGGGGTGTAGTCACGCTGGTTCATCGCCGACCACGCGTTGGCGCCGATGTTCGATGACGACCACAGGTAGTAGTCGTTGTTGACCGGGCTGAAGGAGTCACCCCACAGCCGCCAGCCGCCGTCGTTGGACCTCTGGAGCAACGGCGCCTCGATGGCGTTGCCGATGCGGATCCCGCTCGTGTAGGTCGTGAAGCTGTTGGGCTGGCCCGTGGCGGAGCGGGCGCCGTACAGGTTTCCGTCGTTGAGGTTCTTGTAGTAGAGGTACGTCGTGGACCCGTCGACCACAATGTCGCCGTCCAGCACGTTGAAGCTGGGGCTGAAGAAGGTCTGCTGCGTGCTGACCGACTGGAAGTCGGCGGTGTAGTTGACCGCGAGGATGTCCCGGCCGCCGGTGTTGAACGAGTAGACGATGCCGTACTGCCCGCGAGAGTTGTCGCGGAAGACCGTCGGGGCCCAGGTGTGACCATTCGTCGTGTGCATCCGCAGGCGGCGGTAGCCGGTGAAGTCGGTCAGGTCGGCCGAGTCCCAGACATGCAGGTACTGGCTGGGCGTGCCGAAGTTGAGGCCCTTCAGGTCGGTGGCGACGACGACGAAGGTGCCGTCGATCTTCCGGAAGATCTGCGGGTCACGCAGGCCCTGCTGACCGGCTGTGGGGGTGACCACGGGGTTGTTCTGGTTGAGGGGCGTCCAGTTCAGGCCGTCCCGGCTGACTGCCAGGTGCAGGCCGTAGTCGGCGGCCTGCTGGTTCGGGGATTCGGTGAAGTAGCCGAAGACGTACGCGGTGTTCGCCGCGTACGCCGCTCGGGGGAAGCCGACCACACCGGTGGTGGCGAGGGCGGCCGACGTCAGGGCGGCCTTGCCGAACTGCCTGCGGCTCAGGGACACGGGCGTTCCTTTCGCTGGGGGGTTACCGGACCGGGGTGCGGTGCGAGGTCAGGTCACGCCATAGGTCCGGCTGTTGAGGGAGAACGATGTGGGTTTGCCGGTATTGCCGCGGGTGAGCGTGTATTCCATCCGGCAGGCGACCGCTCCGTGTGCGCTGGTCGCGGTCAGCGGGCCGATCAGAGCCGGCGTCAGGACCGACATCACAAGGATGACCAGTCGTCGATACAGCGAAGGGTGAGCGAAAGGTCCGCCTTGGGCGCGCGTTCGAGATGAGGAGAGCATCCAACGCTCCTTGGCCACGTCTAAGAGGTGGCGGCCACCAAAAACTGTTATCGCTAACATTTGAGGCTCCAGATCTCCATGGCCTGCTCCCGTGGATGTGTTGTCGCGGAGTACATCCGACTGTCCGATCCAGGTCAACGAGTCGCAACCCTCGCTGACCTGGGCATTGCCACTGACACGTTTCCCGGCCTGGGCATTCGTCCGGTGGGAGATCACGTCGCGCTGCCCGCGCATGTGAAAGTTTCACAGAAGTTACCAGTTGGCAACCGTAGAATTCTGGTCGAATCCGGCTAACTTCCTCGACGGACCCTGATGGATAACTCGGGACGCCCGAGCCGATCGATGGAAATTTTCCGGCTGACTTCCGATACCTGCCGGACCAACGATCGTTCCAAGCGTCCGGCGAAGCGGGCTGGAAAGGGGAGGAACAGCGGAAACGGCCATAACGAGAGACCGAAAACCGCCCGGATACACTCCCGATATGACCTCGACCGAGGAATCCCCCCACGCCGACTCGGCCCCCTCCGAACCACTGACCCTCTCTCAGCTCGCCGAGCTGGCCGGAGTCTCGATGGCCACCGTCTCAAAGGTCGTCAACGGCCGCTCGGAGGTCGGTCCGGAGACCCGCGCCCTGGTCGAGGGCCTCATCCGAGAGCACGGTTACCGCAGACAACGCCGCCGCATCAAACCGGCGGGCCTCATCGAGGTCGTCTTTCACGAGCTGGCGGGCGACTATCCGA
Organism: Streptosporangium sp. NPDC006013; assembly: GCF_040614275.1. Classification (NCBI taxonomy): domain Bacteria; kingdom Bacillati; phylum Actinomycetota; class Actinomycetes; order Streptosporangiales; family Streptosporangiaceae; genus Streptosporangium; species Streptosporangium sp. NPDC006013. The sequence goes on along the minus strand of NZ_JBEXUE010000069.1, from coordinate 14,087 downwards.
TAGAGATCGTCAAGGGTGTCCAGCAGGTCGCCCGGCGGCATGGCCTGAGCGTGGTGATCTCCGAGCTCGGCGGTCGGCATGCCCCGGGACACCGGTGGATCGAGGACGTGCTCAGTCGCCGCCCCACCGGTGTCATCACGGTGTTCTCGGGTCCCACGGATGACCAGCGCGTGCGGCTGGCCACTCGCGAGGTTCCCCTGGTCGTGCTGGATCCCGCCGGGGATCCTGGCCGCGGCGTACCTTCGGTGGGGGCCACCAACTGGAGCGGTGGCCTGGAGGCCACCCGTCACCTTCTCGAACTCGGTCACCGCAGAATCGCGATGATCACGGGGCCTGAGTACGCGCTTTCCGGCCGGGCACGCCTGGACGGTTACCGTGCCGCCCTTGATGCCGCCGGCGTGCCGGTCGACCCCGACCTGATCTGCCAGGGGGCGTTTCAGATCGAGGACGGACTGGCCCACACCCGCCGACTGATGAAGTTGCCTGAGCCACCTACTGCGATCTTCGCGTCCAACGACGGCCAGGCCGTCGGCGTCTACCACGCTGCCCATGAGCTGCGACTACGCATCCCGGACGACCTCAGTGTGATCGGCTTCGACGACATGCCCCCCGGGCGCTGGGCCATCCCGCCGCTCACCACGATCCGCCAGCCCCTGATCGAGATGGGCGCCACGGCCGCCACCATGCTGATCAGCCTGGCTGAGGGGGAGTCGCTTCAGCAGAGGCGAGTGGAGCTGGGCACCGAGCTCGTGATCCGCGAGAGCACGGCTGCCTTTCAGGGGAAGCCGAAAATGCCTGTGGATCTTACGTAAGTTTCTGTGACATGAACGATTGACGCGGCCGTAACGCACCTGGCGTTGCCAGCAGAGTTGTCAACGCAAACGCCCATCTCCCGCTGATCGTTGCTGTTCGCCGGTGCCTGAGGAACCGACGACCCGGCTCGGCGTCCGAGCATGAAAGGCCGGCAACGCGCCGATCAGGCCGGCGTCGTCCGCGGTGTCGTCGGAGGCCAGGGTCTGGAGCACCTCATCAGGGAAGGTTCGGATGAGATCCGTGCGCGAACTGCACGGTGATGGACAAGCCGCCTTGGGGGCGTGCGCCGGCGGTGAGGGTGGCGTGGTGAGCTTGCGTGACGGCATTGACGATGGCGAGGCCGATGCCGTAGCCGTCGTGGCGGCCGTGACGATCAGGCGCCAGTTTCTGGAAGGCTTGAAAGAGACGCTGGATCTGGTTGTCGGGGATCACTGGCCCGCTGTTGGTGACCGTAAGGGCCGTCTGCGTGCCGGAGGTCTGTGTGGTGACCTTTACGTGCCCGTCTTCGTGATTGTGGCGGATGGCGTTGTCGATGAGGTTGGCGACGAGGCTTTCGATCAGTTTCGGGTCCCCGGCCGTCACCGCGGGCGTCAGGTGTTCGATTAGGTCGATGCGTCTCTTCATTGCCTGGTCGCGGCGGGAGGCGATCACTCCTTCGACGACGTGGGCGAGGTCGAGGGTGTCCCAGCGGGTGACGCCGCGCTCGCTGGTGGCCAGAGCGAGCAGTGCTCGGACGAGCCGCTCCTGGTGTTCGCCAAGAGCGAGGGCGTCCTGGCAGGCCGAGCGCAGGGTGTCGGTGTCGGCGTCGGGGCCGGCGAGAGCGACTTCAAGAAGGGTGCGCAGGCCGGCGAGAGGGGTGCGCAGCTCGTGGGAGGCGTTGGCGACGAAGTGGCGTTGGGCGTCGAAGGAGGCTTGCAGGCGGGCGAACAGGTCGTCGAGGGTGTGGCCGAGTTCGGTCAGCTCGTCCGTGGGCTCGCCGAGGTCAAGGCGCTGGTGGAGGTTTCCGGCGGAGATGATTTTGGCGGTGGCGGTGATGGCGCGCAGCGGGTGCAGGAACCGGCCGGCGACGTACCAGCCGAGAGCCAGGGCGATGGGAATCAGCAGGACCAGGGCGACGGCGGATCCCGTGAGGAGTTGGGGCAGGCCGATCCCGGGCCCGGTTTCGGTGATCGCACTCGATGAGGGGTGGTCTTTGGGGGTGGCCGCGTGGATGCCGGCAAGCGGGACGGCGACGAATACCACCACGAAGACCCCGGCGGCGTAGATGCCCGCCGCGTAGGCGAGCGCGAGCCGCGTCTGCAGGGACCTGCCGGCGAGCGTCCGGGGGGTCATGACGGTCCGATGCGGTAGCCGCCTTCGCGGATGGTCTCGATCACGGGCGGGTCACCGAGCTTGGCTCGTAACCGGTGCATGGTGTGCTTGACGGCGCTGCTGAAGGGGTCGGCGGCCTCGTCCCAGACGCGTTCGAGCAGTTCCTCGGCGGAGATGACCAGGCCGGGTACGGCGAGCAGGCATTCGAGCAGGGCGAACTCCCTGGGGCTCAGGTCAAGGCGCCGGCCGGCCCGGAACGCGATACGGCGGGCCGGATCGAGGGTGATGTCCCCGCATACCAGGGTGGGCGGTAGCGGCGGGGTGGCGCGGCGGGCCAGGGCGCGGACGCGGGCGACCAGTTCGGCGAACGCGAACGGCTTGGGCAGGTAGTCGTCGGCGCCGAGGCTGAGCCCGTCGACGCGGTCCTCGATCGTGCCGGAGGCGGTGAGCATCAGTACGCGGGTCTGACAGCGGCCATGGGCGAGTCGCCGGCAGATCTCGTCCCCGTGGACGCCGGGCAGGTCGCGGTCGAGGATCACCACGTCGTAGCGGGTGGCGGCCAGGCGGTCGAGGGCGGCGGTTCCATCCAGGACGACGTCGACGGCCATGCCCTCGCGGCGCAGCCCGGTTCCGATGGAGCGGGCGAGGACCTCGAAGTCCTCGACGACGAGGACCCTCACCGCCACTCACCGCCGGTCGTCGTGCGGGCGGGGCGGCCGAACCGGCCGCCGGGTCGAGGTGCCATGGGGCAACGATGCCAGATCCCCGGTTCCAACCGGGTCGCAGCGGCTGCGACCCGGCTGGAACCGGGTGCCGCGTACAACCGTCGGCATGAGTTCATTCACGCCTTACCGATCCGGTCGGCGGGCCGGGCAGGACCGTTTCCCTCAGTTGCTGCGCGCGGAGTGGACCAAGTTCCGCTCCGCGTGGGACTGGGTGCTCACCATGGCGGCCTCCGTGCTGGTCACCGTGTCGCTCGGCCTGCTGATCGCCGGGGGCGCCCGCAGCACCTGCGTGACCTGGAAGGGCGAGGGCCCCTGCCCCGCGCCTTTGGTGGGACCCGATGGCACGGCGGTGAAGGACAAGTACTACTTCGTGCACCAGCCGCTCAAGGGGAACGGCAGTATCACCGCCCGCGTGTCGGACATGACCGGGCAGATGCGGCTGCCGGACGTCGTCCCCGGGGTGCGCAACGTCAAGGAGGGGGTGGTGCCCTGGGCGAAGGCCGGGCTCCTGGTCAGGCAGAGCCTCAAGCAGGGCACGCCGTACGCCGCCGTCATGATCACCGGCAGCCACGGCGTGAGGATGCAGCACAACTTCACCCACGACGTGGCCGGTGGTCCTGTGCAGGGGCCACAGTGGCTGCGGCTGACCAGGTCGGGCGACACTCTCACCGGCTACGAGTCAGGCGACGGAAAGACGTGGACCGAGGTCGGCACGGTCAAGCTGACCGGGCTGCCGGAGACGGTCGAGATCGGGCTGTTCGCCACCTCGCCAGGCGCCTTGTGGGAGATGGCGAAAGCCTTCGCCCAGACCACCGCCACCTTCGACCAGATCAAGCTGCAGGGCGCGAACGGTTCGTGGCGGCATGACGACGTCGGCGTCTCCTTGGGGCCCGACGGCAAGACCCTGCATCACCCGGGCGGGGTCGTCGAGTCCGGTGACAGGCTCCTCGTGACCGGGGGCGGTGACATCGGGCCCGCCACGGTGGAGGGCGGTCTGCGCGCCGACCTCATGCTGATCGGCGGGGCTGTGGGGCTGATCCTGGTGCTCGTGGTGGCGGTCTCGTTCTTCACGGCGGAACACCGGCGGGGGCTGATCGGGACCGGCCTGCCTGCCGAGCCGCATCCAGCGTGGCTGCTGGCGGCCAAGGCCATGGTGATCGGCGCGGTCGCGTTCGTGACGGGGCTGGTGACCTCGGGGGTCGTGGTCCCTGTCGGCCTGGCGATGTTGCGTGCCAATCAGAACCCGATTCAGCCGATCACCCTGGGTACCGAGCTGCGGGTGATCGTCGGCTACGCGGCGCTGACCGCGGCCGCCGCCGTGCTGGCTCTGGGCCTGGCCGCGCTGGTCAAGCGGGGCATCGTCGCCATCGCGCTGGCCATCGCGCTGGTCGTCGTGCCCTACCTGCTGGCGACCGCGGGTCTGGTGCCACGGCTGCTGATGATCACCCCTGCCGCCGGGTTCGCGATCACGCAGAGCGTCCCCACGTTCGCGCATGTGGACGTGGACCGGTCACTGCTCGGGGGCTATTACCCGCTCCCGCCATGGGGAGGTTTGACCGTGACCTGCGGATATGCCGCCCTGACCCTCGGGGTGGCGATAGCCGTACACCGCAGGAAAGCGCCACGTCATCCGGTACATCGAGATCGGATGTGAGTTTTGGGCGCATGTGGGCTAGACCCCTTTGATGCGTTTCATGGTGATGTGGGAGTCGACCCGGGAGACCGCGGGCAGCGGCAGGATCTGCCGGCTGAGGAACTCCTCGTAGACGATCGGGTCGGCGACCGCCACCCTGATGTAGTAGTCCGGGCGGCCGAACATGCGCCGGAACTCCACGACCTCCTCCAGCGCCGCGACCCGGGATTCGAAGTCCTCCACGGTCTGCAGGTCGTTGACCGCGATCTCCACCGAGATGACCACTTCCAGGGAACGGCCCAGGGCCGCTGGGGAGATCTGCGCCCGGTACCCGGCGATCACCCCGGCGTCCTCCAGGCGCTTGACCCGGCGCAGGCACGGCGGGGGTGTCAGCCCCACCCGGCCGGCCAGCTCCACGTTCGACAACCGGCCGTCCCGAGCAAGGTGAAATAATATTTCACGATCAATGTGATCAAGGCTAATAATATTGCCCATATGCTTTACTCCTGATAATCTTTAAAACCATATTATGCGCTATGCGCACTAAAATTGCTTCCATGAGTGCAATGCGAGCGAGGGGCGGGTCGCGGGACTTCGCGGCGGCAGCGGCCGACACCGCCTCGGTGGGGCTCAGCCTGTTCCCCCTCGGGATCAGCTTCGGCGTCCTGGTGGTGCACGCCGGGCTGAGCTGGTGGTGGGCCACGGTGTTCACCGCCGTGATCTACGCCGGGTCGCTGGAGTTCCTGCTGCTGGGCTTGGTCGCCTCGGTGACACCGCTGGGGCAGATCGCGGTGACTGCGCTGCTGGTGAATCTCCGGCACGTCTTCTACGCCCTGTCCTTCCCGCTGTCGCAGGTCCGGCCGCTCGGCCGCATCTACGCCACCTTCGCGCTCACCGACGAGGCCTACGCCCTGACCACCGGCGAACACGCCCGCTCCTGGACCAGCGCCCGCATTCTGTGGATGCAGGTGCTGTGCCAGGGCTACTGGGTCGGTGGAGCCACCCTCGGCGCGCTCGCCGGATCCCTGATCCCGCTCACCCTGCACGGCCTGGACTTCGCCCTGACCGCCCTGTTCGTGGTCTTGACGATCGACGCCTGGCGCGCCCAGCGGGACCTGCCCGCTCCTCTGCTGGCCGCGGCCGGCTTCGCCGTCGCCGCGCTCTTGACTCCCGGGCAGGTGCTGCCGGCCGCGATGGCCCTGTTCACCACAGGCCTGGTGATCCGCTACGCCGTGAACCGCCACACCGCCTCCCGCGCGCCCGACGATCACATCCGCCCCGTGCCCGCCGCGGCCGCCTCAGCCCAGGAAAGGTGAAAACCCGTGCCCAGCCCGTACTACCTGGCCGCTGCCGTGGCCGTCGGCGCCGCCGTCACCTGGGGTCTGCGCGCCCTGCCCTTCGCCGTCTTGACTCCGCTGCGTCGCTCGGCCGTCCTGGGCTACCTCGCCCTGCAGATGCCCACCGGCATCATGTTGATCCTCGCCCTGTACACCCTGCGCGAGGTCCGCCCCACCTGGTCGGCCGTCGTGCCCACCGCGGCGGCCCTGGCCACCGCGATCGGGCTGCACCTGAAAACCCGCAACGCCGTGATCAGCGTCCTGGGTGCGACCACCTTGCACGTGGTGCTGTCGACCCTCTGGCAGACCTGACGACTCATCGCATGCATACCCGGCGCATCCGCTCATCCGGGAGGCTGATCGCTGATGTACGTGTGGCCAGGGCGCGCGGCTCCAGCTCCAGCCGGGTAGCAGGCACCTGATCGATCTGGCCTGGTATCTGGGGGTCGTGTGGCTGGTGGGGGCAGCGCGACGGTTCTTCGGTCGGCCGCGGGTCCGGCATCGGCTGGAGCAGGTATCCGGGCTTGTGCTGGTTGTCCTGGGCGTTCGTTTGGCGGCCGAGTCTCGCTAGTGGCCCGTCACGCAACCTTGGTTGGGTAACCGGTCCGGCTGCGGATGGGTGAGTCGGCGGCGAAGTTCGTCTTCACCGGCATCGCCGAGGGAACCCGCTGGGCCCGCGATGATTTCGGCAACCCGTTGATCGCTCTCGGTCTCACGATTTGAGAACGTCGTCAGCCCTGGGATCTATCTCGAAAGGCTCCGCATTACTGTTGCGCTAGATCGATATAGAGATGGCATTCCGGTATGTCTTTTTCTCTTGCCTGAAATTTTAGCAGGAGGATGGCCAATATGGCCGACGTACGTGCCGGAGATCCAAGGAGGATTGGCGCTCACCATCGAGGGCGATGCCTGTGTTTATTGACCCCGGGTGCGGGGATACTTGTCGTCGTAATCGCTCATTCCGGGCGAATCAACGAATCCGGGAGGCTGACATGAATGGATACCTACCGTATCGTGATTCCACTCCGACTACCCGCATTGGGGGCGTGCGCGGCTGGCAGGCGGACATTCTTCGCGGCCAGTCGTAGCTGAATGAGCCGAGGTACTGCGGTGTGTCAAAACCGCAGTGCCTCGACCTAATTACGGGCGGGGCGATGCACCGGGGGGCGTTTGTGGCGCGATTGTCGTACCCTGCCGTTTGGCGCAGCGATGTGGTGGAGGATCTGTTCGGATTCCCGGTTTCCGATCCCTACCGGTGGTTGGAAGACGGCAATGACGCGCGCGTACGGGACTGGGCCGCGGCCCAGGATCGTCTCTTCCGCGAATATCGCGCCGGATGGCGTGAGAAGCAATCGTGGGCGTCCTTGGTGGATCAGATGTCATCCTTCGGCGTGTCCGAGCCTCCGATGGTGCGTGGTTCGGTCATGTTCCTTGCCGAGCAACTCCGTGGGGATGAGCAACGGCGCCTGCTCGTCGTTGACGCTGAGGGGAACAGGCGGGTGCTGGTCGATCCGGTAGAGATCGATCCGTCCGGCCATACCGGGCTGTATGCCTGGTGGCCATCGCGTGAGGGCGAACGTGTGGCTGTCCAAATGGAGGTCGCCGAGCAGCCCGGCAGCGACATCATGGTGCTGGACGTGCGTACCGGGGAGGCGGTGGACGGGCCGTTGCCACGCGCCCGTAACACCTCGCTCGCCTGGCTGCCGGGAGGGGACGCGTTCTACTACGTCAGCCGTGTTCCCGAGGAGGAACTGGCCCCCGGCGACATGCGTTTGCAGCGGCGGGTGAGGCTGCATCGGATCGGTTCGCCCTGGCGGACCGACGCGGTGGTGTTCGGCGGTGACGATGCCCCAGAGCACTATTACGGGCTCACGGTCAGCGCCGACGGCCGTCATCTGGCGATCACTGCGATGGTCGGGCCCGCCTCGCACAACGATGTGTACGTGGCCGAGCTCACCGATCCGGAAGCCCCGCATTTCATCAGGATCGTGGATGGACGCACCATAGGCGCCCGTGTTCTCCCACGCTTCCTCGCGGACAACGATCTGCTGCTGGTCACCGACCACCAGGCTCCGTGTGGCCGCATCTGTACGGCGCACCGGCACGATACCGACCCGGCCGCATGGCGCGCGCTGGTAGCCGAAGATCCTCAAGCCCCCTTGGACGAGTGTCTGGTCCTGGACGGTCCGGCACTTCCGCAGCCCCTCCTGCTGGTGGCGCGCGCCCGCCACGGCACCTCCACCCTGACACTGCACGACCTGGCCAGTGGTCGGCTGCTCACCGATCTGCCCCTTCCCGGCGCGGGCGTCGTGTCATCCCTGCGCACGAACGTCCCACACGGGCATCACGCGTGGTTCAGCTACTGCGACGCGACCACACCTCCCACCATCTATCGCCACGACGCCGCCAGCGGGAAGACGGAACAAGAGACCGGCGCCGCAATAGCCGGACACACTCCAGGAATCCGCAGCCGCAGCGTGCGTTATCACGCCGGCGACGGCACCGAGATCACGCTGCTCCTGTTCACCCCGGCTGAGGAGCATCAGGGCCCCCGCCCCACCCTCCTTTACGGCTACGGCAGCTTCGGCATGCCGATGCGCTCATGGTTCTTCCCCATGGCAGCCGCATGGGTCAGCGCCGGCGGCACCTACGCGGTCGCCTGTGTACGCGGAGGCGGCGAAGAAGGCCAACGCTGGCACGACGCCGGCCGTGGACCACACAAACACCGCGCGATCAGCGACTTCAACGACGCCGCGACCTGGCTCATCAACACCGGTCGGACCACCCGCGACCAACTGGCGATCTTTGGCCAATCCGCCGGCGGGCTACTGGTCACCGCCGCCGCCACCCAGCGACCGGACCTGTACGCCGCGGTCATCGCCGAAGGCCCGCTATGTGACATGGTGCGCTACGAACACTTCGGCCTGGGATGCACATGGACCGACGAATTCGGTACCGCCTCCCAACCCGAACAACTCCAATGGCTACTCACATACTCCCCGTACCACAACATCACGCCCGGAGCCCCCTATCCCGCATTCCTCCTCACCGGCGCGGTAACCGATCTGCAGACCGGAGAGGCCCACGTCACCAAAATGTGCGCGGCCCTCCAACACGCCACCAGCAGTGACCGGCCGGTCCTCATGCGTCGAGAACCCGACACCGCCCACGCCGCCTCTCCCGCGAGCAAAGAACGCGCCCTGACCGCGGACATCCTGGCCTTCGCCGGAAAACACACCGGTCTGTCACCGAAAAAACAACCATGAGTCCTCATGAGACTGCCGCAGAACCACACTGAGAACGGGGCCTGACCGTAACCACTGGAATCAGCCTCGATCTTCCGTGATCTTCGTGCGTTCGGCTGAGGGGTGTTTTCGCCTTCCGGTCGGCGTGGGGCCCGGCTGCCGCGCCGGGTGAGCGGGGTTCCACGGGCCCGCTGGTCTCCCTTCTTGGTTTGTGCTGGTCAGGTCGGTGTGGGCAAGGCTTGCAGGCGCCTGACGGCGGCGATGGGCTGGGCCGCCCATGGCCGGCAGAGACAACGCGGCGGCGCGCCGGTTCCCGCTGGCGAACGCCGGGCATCGGCGGACGGCTATACCCAACGGCCGAGGGCGTCGATCGTCGTTTCCGGTGAGGTGTTGAAACAGAACCGGATCCCGGGTGCCGTCGCCACCAGCACGTTGATCAGCCGTTCGAACAGGAGGGTGTGCTCGGGTGCCATCCGCACACCACCTCCGATCATGGCCAGCTCGAAGGTGCCCTCGGACAACCGTTCACGGACGGTCCTCTCCGCCGCGTCCGGGTCGGTACCGATCAGGCACGACACCGCGTCGAAACCCGCCGCCCGCAGAGCCGCGTCGCCCTGCTCGATCCGTGCGGTGAGCGTCGCCTCGTCGAGGCCCGGATGCCGGGTGTAGTCGATCGCGTTCGGATGTAGCCCGATCGTCAGAATCGTTGCCATCTTCGCTCCTACCAGGGGACGGGGCCGTTACGGTCGAAGAAGCCTCCGGTGGGCCCGTCGGGGTCCAAAGTGGCCAACCTGATGATCGCATCGGCCCCCTCGGCGACGGTGTGGACACCCGTGTGATGGTTCATGTCGGTGGCGGGGTTGCCCGGATCCGCGGCGTTGACCTTGAACCCGGGCAGCGCTCGGGCGTACTGGGACACGATCATGTTGAGCGCCGCCTTCGACGAGGCGTAGTCCAGGGCCAGGAAGCCGGACTCGGGGCGGGTGGGGTCGCCGGCGTGGGTCAGCGAGGCGAGACCGCTGGACACCATGACGATGCGGGGCTGTTCCGACTTCCGAAGCAACGGCAGGAACGCGTGTGTGACCCGTACCTGACCGAACACGTTGACCTCGTACAGCTCCCGTAGCGCGTCGGCGCCCATGTCGGCCGGATCCAGCAACGGGCCACCGACCCCGGCGTTGTTGACCAGCACATCCAGGTGATCCACGCGGCCGGAGACGGCCTTCACGGCCGCCGCCACGGACTCGTCCGAGGTCACGTCGAGCTCGACGAACTCGACATCGAGCCCTTCACCCACCAGCGTGTCCGCGGCGTGCACGCCGCGTTCCCGGTCCCGGGCGGCCAGCAGGACCAGCCATCCTCTTCCGGCCAGGCGGCGTACGGTCTCCCGGCCCAGTCCCTTGTTCGCTCCGGTGACCAGCGCCACCGTCTTCGTGTCCGTCATGGGGTCGATCGTCGGTGCGCGCGTTCGGGCACGCCAGGACCGCTGAGGCATGGGACCCGCGGTACCACCCGGCCGCGCGGTCCGTGCGGCATCATCGAGGGGTGGACCGCGCCGAACTCGCCGAAGTACTTCGTACAGCCCGGGCCCGGGTGCGACCGCAGGACGTCGGGCTGCCGCCGGGCACTCGCCGCCAGGTGCCGGGTCTGCGCCGGGAGGAAGTGGCCATGCTCGCGAGTCTGAGCGTCGACTACGTGGTCCGGCTTGAACAGGGGCGCGGGCCGCGGCCTTCGAGCCAGGTCATCGCCGCGTTGGCCCAGGCGCTGCGGCTCGACGACGATGACCGCGACCTGGTGTTCCGGCTTGCCGGTCACGAGCCGCCTCAGGCCGGACGCGTCGCGACGGTCATCCGGCCGAGCGTGCTCCGGCTGCTGGACCGCATGGCGGATCTGCCCGTGCTGGTGCTGTCGGCCAAGGGCGACGTACTGGCCTGGAATCCCCTTGCGGCGGCGCTTCAAGGCGACATGTCCGCGTGGCCGCAGCGGCAGCGGAACCTCATCTGGCAACGTTTTCTCGGTAGTAGTCGCTGCCAGGTCGCCGCGGGTCCGGGCGAAGACGACGCGGCCGCCCGCGCCTCGGTCGGCACGCTCCGTGCCGCCCAGGCCCGTTACCCCAATGACCCCGAACTGGCGCGAATGATCACAGGACTGCGTCGTGGCAGCCCACGATTCGACGAGCTGTGGCGGGAGGGACGGTCCTCCCCATGGCGTACCGCGACCAAGAGCATCGCCCATCCCGAGCTGGGGACCATCACACTCGACTGTGACACCCTCCTGCTTCCGGACGGCGACCAGACCGTGCTCGTGTACTCGGCCGAACCGGGAACCCCCGAGGCAACGGCGCTCGACATGCTACGGGTGACCGGGCTGCAGCATTTCTGAGGCGCCGCGGACGCGTTCATGAAGGACCGAGGCTAGTGCAGCTTGTCGCGCGCGTAGGCGGCGGCCTCCGTGCGGTTGCGGACGCCGATCTTGGCGAAGGCGTTGTTGATGTGCGTCTTGACGGTCGTCTCCGCGATGAAGAGGGCCGAGCCGATCTCCGCGTTGCTCAGCCCCCCGGCGACGAGCCGCAGCACCTCGACCTCCCGCACGGTCAGCCCGTCGGGACAGGCCGTGACCGGCGGTGGTGCGGCGCGAGACAGCGCGTCGACCAGCCGACGGGACACCGCGGCCGAGAACGTCGACTGCCCGGCGGCGGCGGAGCGGAGGGCGGCGGCGATCTCGGCGCGTCCGGCGTCCTTGGTGAGGTAGCCACAGGCCCCGGCCAGCAGGGCGGAGTCCACGGACCGGTCGTCGTCGTAGGTGGTCAGCACCACGACGACCACCTTCGGGTAATGGCGGGCGATCCGCCGCGTGGCCTCGACACCGTCCATCACGGGCATGCGCAGGTCCATGAGCACGACGTCGGGACGCAGCTCGGCCACCAGGCTCAGGGCCTCTTCGCCGTTCCTGGCGTCGCCCACCACCTCCACGTCGTCGACCAGGTCCAGCAGCGCCACCAGGCCCTCGCGCATGAGCTGCTGGTCGTCCACGACCAGAACCCTCACTCCGGCACCTCCGCCCGTACCTCCCACAGATCACCCGCCGGTCCGGCGTTCAGAGTCCCGCCCGCGAGCGCCAGCCGCTCACCCATGCCCTGCAGGCCGTGCCCGGATGACGCCGCCGCGTGTCCGGCCGCACATGGGTTGCGCACCACCAGCCGGATGGTGCCCTCACCGTAGCCGAGCTCGACCGTGACCGGCTCGCCCGGGGCATGCTTGGCGGCGTTGGTCAGCGCCTCGCGTGCCGTACGCAGCAGGCAGACCTCCGCCGCCGGGGTGATCGGCCGCCGGGCGCCCGTCGTGCGCAGCTCGGCGGGCACGTCGTGGTCCCTGCGATGCTCGGCGACCAGCAGGCTCAGCGCGTCGGGCAGCGGCGGCACGTCCTCGCGCAGGGCCGCCACCGCCGAGCGCGCCTGGACCAGCCCCTCCCTGGCCAGAGCCCGCGACCTGCGGATGCGCGTCACCGCTCCCTCCACGTCGCCTCGCTCGGTGAGTATGGCCTCGGCGACCTCCAGCTGCACCCCCAGGGCACCGAGGGAGTGTGCGAGCACGTCGTGGAGCTCTCTGGCGATGCGAGCCCGCTCGTCGAGCGCCATGGCCCTGGCCCGGTCCTGCTGGGCCCGGCGGTAGTGGCGCCGGTGCAACGCGAAGAGCACGGTGCACATCATGACCGCCCCGCGGACCACGATCGCCGATCGAGGCTGCTCCCACCACAGCATGCTGCCGACCATGAGCGCCAGGTCGCCCACGGTGACCGCGACGATCGCTCCCATGCTCGGCGTCACGTGCGCCGCGAACAGCAGCAGTGTCGCGAACAGCAACACCGTGGGCGCCGCCTCGGCCGATCCTGACACCGACGCGGCGATCGCCGAACCGGCCGCGAGCAGGGCCACGGCCACGCGCGGAAAGCGGCCGTCGAGCAGGACGAAGGCCAGCCAGCACGCCATGGACGCGCCGAGCGCCGACCACACCAGCGCGGGGGCGCGATCGGGCGAGGCGGTCGCGAGCGACCAGGCGAAGACCAGGCTCATCAGCAGCCTGACCAGGCGGCCGGTTTCGGGGTCATCGGCCGCCAGCAGCCGCACGACCCGACCCCACACCTCCCGCATCGCTTAGCGCGAGTCCTTCAAGGTCAAAATCATGTCCACCAGGATAAGCCGGAAGGCCACGAAGCCGACGACCACCAGTAGCGCCACGACCACGATCGCGAGCAGGAGCTTGCCGTTCATCTTTCCCCCGTTGGCGTCCAGGAGCCGGTGCAGCAGGTCGAGCCAGAGGCCCAACCGTCCAGAGCGTTTGTCCATACCTGGGAAGGTATGGATCGGGTGGGGTGGAGCGGCACCCTCGAAGGGTGGAGAGCGGGGTGGAGCTCGACGTAGCCGGTAGCTGTGTCGCCCACCTGGCGACTACCCGGGCGCGCACGTGGTCGTCGCTCGGCTTGTCAGAAGGCCACCTCGGCTACGCCAAGGGAAACGCCCCGCACGCCGCCCACCGCGACGGTTTCGGGCGCCGAGCTGGTCGACTCGGGTGGCTCATGGGCCACCCGGCGGCATACGGTGCCCCCTGCCGGTACTGCTCGACACCGGCGAGGGGTACATGGGTCTTTTCCTGAAACGGGCGACTTACCCGCACACCCCGGGCAGGTCACACACCTTCTTCGTCATCTTCTTCGCCTGGCTGACGATTTTCTTGCCCGCTCTCGGGCCGTTGCCGATGTCGGTGTAGAAGAACAGCGCGGCGCCCCGGCGGGCGACGACCCCCAGCTCGGCGGGCTCACGCTCACGCTTCCACTGCTTGTACAAGTGACCTGAGACAGACAGGGCCTCGTCTCCGACTCGCAACGGCTTGCCGACGTAGCCGAACCCGGAGCCGGTGTCGCCCTTCGCCGTTGCCCGCCTCGGGCACCTGGCCAGGTCCGCCCGAAACTTACGGAACGCGGCCTGGGCGGACCTGGTGCTCCTGTACAGCACGAGCTGTTCGCT
>NZ_JBEXUE010000068.1:0-30150 GCF_040614275.1 Streptosporangium sp. NPDC006013 | reverse complement strand
ACCTCTCCGGCCGGTCCCAGGGCATGGTCCGGCGGGAGTCCTCTCCCCACGCGCCCTCCAGGCCGATCTCGTCGCCCGCGAACACCATGGGCGTGGTCGGCCACCTCCTGGACGGAGCTGCGCCGCGACGCGCTCGCCGCCGAGGAGCACAACCTGCTCAACCCCGAGGCGGACAAGCGCGTGCCGTACGTCACGCAGGCGCTGTCGAAGGCCCAGGGGCCGTTCGTGGGCGTGAGCGACTACATGCGGGCGGTCCAGGACCAGATCGCCCAGTGGGTTCCCGGTGACTGGAGCTCGCTCGGCACCGACGGCTTCGGCCTGTCGGACACCCGGTCGGCGCTGCGCCGCCACTTCCACGTCGACGCGGCCTCGATCACCCTGGCCGTGCTCACCCAGCTGGTCGAGCGCGGTGAGCTCGACCCCGAGGTGCTGGGCGACGCCATCTCCATGTACCACTTGAAGAACGGCGTGACCGAGGCCGGGGGCGCCGAGAGCAACGACACCCAGTCCATGGGCGTGTGATCCTTTCCGGGCGGGTTCTCCTTTTCCATGGGGGCCCGCCCGGTTAGGGTGGAATCGCTTCCCCCGGCGAACGATTTCAGGGGGAGCTTTTTCATGGCAAGAATCCTTAGGGCGGCCGCGACGGTCGCGGCCCTGTCAACCGCGCTCGCCGCCTGCGGCAGCGGCGGTGGCGACGGAAACAGTGTCGCCGCGGGCACCTCCGCGCCGACCGCCACCACGTCGACGGCCGCGCCCTCGGGAACGATCGCCTGGGGCCCGTGCACCGACATCAAGCGACCCGGCGGCCAGCCTCCCGCGCAGTCCGAACGCGCGCAGCAGTGCGGGAAGCTCAAGGTCCCGCTCGACTACGCCAAGCCTGACGGCGACTCCATCGACATGGCCGTCATCCGCGTCAGGGCCTCGGGCCCCGGTAAGCGGATCGGCTCGCTGGTCTTCAACTTCGGCGGTCCCGGCGCCTCGGGCGTCGACACCCTCGCCCAGGCCGCCAAGGCCTTCACCAATCTGAACCGCCACTACGACCTGGTCAGCTTCGACCCCCGCGGGGTCGGCCGCAGTTCGGGCGTCCGGTGCGGCGGCAACGCGATGATGGACAAGTACACCTCGATGAACACCCTGCCCACCAACGACGCCGATCGCGCCGAGATCCGGCAGACCACCAAGGAGTTCGTGACGGCCTGCGGGCAGACCTCGGGCAAGCTGCTGCCCTATGTCGGCACGGTGAACGCCGCCGCGGACATGGACCGCCTCCGCGAGGCCCTGGGCGAGGAGAAACTGAACTACTTCGGCATCTCGTACGGGACGCAGCTCGGCGCGGTCTACGCGACCAGGTTCCCGAAGAACGTGGGCCGGTTCGTGCTGGACGCCCCGCTGGACCCGAGCGTGTCCCTGGCCGATCGCACGATGATCCAGACGAAGGGCTTCCAGCACGCCTACAACGCCTTCCTCAAGGACTGCGTGAAGGAACCCCGTCAGTGTGAGATCGGCACCGACGTGACCCTCGCCAACAAGAACGTCGTGAAACTCATGGACGACCTGAAGGACAACCCGCTCGAGGTCGGCGAGCGTACCCTGACGCAGGGACTGACGGGCACCGGCATCGCCGCCGCGCTGTACTCGGAGATGACCTGGCCGCTGCTCGATCAGGCGCTGGGCCAGGCGATCAAGGGGGACGGACGGATCATGCTGGCGCTGGCCGACAGCTACAACGGTCGCCTGCCCGACGGCAGCTACACGACGCTCATGAGCAGCTTCCCGGCGATCAGTTGCGTCGACACCGCGGAACGACCCACTCCCGGGGAAGTGGCCACGGTCGAGACCGAGACGATGAGGGTCTCCCCGCTGTTCGGCGGCAGCGGGATGGGCCTGACCTGCTCGATGTGGCCGGTTCCCGGCAGCGACGAGGCCAGGCGGGTCAACGCCACGGGCTCGGCCCCGATCGTGGTGATCGGCGGCACCGGCGACCCCGCCACCCCGTACGAGTGGGCTCCGAAACTGACCTCGGAACTCAGGACCGGCGTGCTGGTGACCTACAAGGGCGAGGGACACGGTGCCTACCTGTCCGGTGACGCCTGCATCGCGAAGGTGACCGACGCCTACCTGATCGACGGGAAGGTTCCCGCGAAGGGGATCACCTGCTCGAACCCCTGACGTGACCTTCCCCTGACCCCGCTGCCCATCGAGGTCATCCTGGCGACGCCTCCCGCGTTGCCAGGAGTCACCTGACCACTCGCGGGAGAGGGTCTAGCAGGTCTCCAGGCGGGGCAGCGCGGTCTCGAAGCGGAAGTCGACCCTGCCCAGGTGGCTTTTGAGCAGGTGTGCCAGGGTTCCGTCCGCGTACATGGACGTGATCACTTCGTTGATCTTCCGACAGGCCACCGGATCGCCGGTTCGAAGTGCCACACCGTACCGTTCCGAGGTGAGCCTGGCTCCGACGATCTTGACCTTGACGCCGCGCAGGCGGGCGCCGAAGCCGGCGATCAGCAGGTCGTCGCCGACCATGGCGTCGGCGCTGCCGTCGCCCACCTGGGACGCGCACTGGGCGGGATCACCTTTTGTCGGAACGAAGCCAACACCTCTGCCACGGATGATCGTGCCCGTGGTCTGCCCGGGCGACAGGCAGATCCTCTTGCCTCGCAGGTCCTTCAGCTTGTCGATCTTCGCATCGGCAAGGACGAGCACGTCGCGGTGGGCGACGTAGTACGGCCCGGCGAAGGCGACCCGGCTGCGGTCGGCGTCGTCGATCGAGAGGTTGGAGATCACCAGGTCGACCTTGCCCTTCTCGACCCACTCCTCCCTGTCCGAGTAGCCCACGGACACGAATCTGAGGCCGCCTTCGGGCACCGCCAGGGCCTTCGCCAGGTAGGCGGCCACGTCGGCCTCGAACCCGCGAGGCGGGTCGTCGCCCAGTGAGATCCCCGGCAGGCCGCCGCGGTAGCCCACCCGGAGCCTGCCGGTGGCCTTGATCCGATCGAGCAGTGGTGAGCCCGTGGAGACCTTCGTGACCTCGGCCGCGACCGAGGGGGTCGATGACGGCGGACGGGTGGGCTCGGCCCGCCCACCGGGCGGGAAACCGAACTGGACGGCCAGGAAGGCGCAGACCCCGCCGAGGACGGCGATCCCGCCGGCGATCGCGGCCCGCCTCCGGGTACGCCTGACCGGCCCCTCCGGCCGCGTCAGATCCACTGTGGCGGCCTGCACGCCCTCGGCCAGCACCTCCTCGGATGCCTCAGCCTCGTCCACCGGGTGGCCGAGCAGGCGTTTCAACAGCACGTCCGAGGTGGGCCTGAGCTTCTGGTCCTTGTTCAGGCAGGCGGCGACGAGATCACGCAACCCGTCGGGCAGGGCGCTCAGGTCGGCCTCGTGGTTGATGACACGGTTGAGCGTCGCCACGATCGTGTCGCTCCCGAAAGGAGCCTTTCCGGTGGCGGTGAAGACGATGGTCGAGCCCCAGGCGAACACGTCGGCGGGGAACCCCACCCGCTCTCCGGCGATCTGCTCGGGCGCCATGTAGGCAGGGGTGCCGACCGCGCGAGTAGTGATCGTCCCGCTCTCGTCAATGATCTTCGCGATGCCGAAGTCGACCACCCGGGGGCCGTCCGTGGCGAGCATGACGTTGTCGGGCTTGAAATCCCGGTGCGCGATGCCCGCGTGGTGGATCGCGGTCAGCGCGGTGGCGGTGCCGATGGCCAGGCGCTCCAGTGCCTCACCGGACAGCGGTCCGTCGCGCTCGACGACCCGGCGCAGCGACGGGCCCTCGATCAGCTCGCTCGCGATGTAGGGCGTCTCACCGTCGAGGTCGGCGTCGAGCACCCGGGCGGTGCAGAAGGGGGCCACCCGGCGAGCCGCCGCCAGCTCGCGGGCGAAGCGGGCACGCGCGTGGACCTCCTCGGTGAAGCGCACATGCAGCAGCTTGATGGCGGCGCGCTCGCCGCCCTCGGACTCCCCGAGGTAGACGACCCCCTGACCGCCCTCCCCCAGCCTGCCCGTGAGCGAGTACTCCCCCAGTCGCGGCGGATCCCCCGGCCGCAACGGTCTGATCTCCGGCACCGCGGACCCCTCGTTCCCTGCGCTTTGCCAGAACATTACACATCGGACGGGGAATGATCACCCTTCTTCGCCGGGCCGACCGGACGCGATCGCCCATGTGTGAGCAACGGTGATCCCCACCATGGCTCCATACGGCGGTTGAACCGACAAAACAGCATCGATAGCCTAGGCCGACGCATCTCATTGGAGCTCGATGGCCCAACCACCAAAACACCCGCAGGCCGCACCGCAGAATCTTCCCGGCAGACCACCCGCCAAGCCTTCGGGGTTCAAGGCTTCCAGGGCGGTCACCATCACCGGGATCAGCGTCGTCTCAATGCTTCTGGTCAGTTCCTGCTCCACGCAGCAGGACTACAAGGAGGTGGGCGCCGAGTGCGTCGACCTCAACAGCCGCCAGCCGGACGGCACGTACCAGGTGGTGGACGAGGATCTCTGCGACGACACCCGCTACCGCGGGTCACGGGGCGCCTACAGCTGGTACTACGGCGGCGTCAGGAGCGGCGCCCGCATCCGGCAGGGGACCACGCTGCGCCCCTCGGACGTCAAAATCACCAGCCGTAAGGGCACCGTGATCCAGCGGGGCGGCTTCGGCGGGCGCAGTGGGTCGGGTAGCGGGAGCTGATCCGGCACAGATGAGACGCGAGACCTCGCTCCCCCGCGCCGACTGGGAGAGCATCATCGAAGGCCACGGCCTGGCCTACCACCGCTCGGCACACCCCGAAGGTCTCACCCGCCCGTACTGGGACGAGACCGTGCAGTACGTCTTCTCCATGGACGAGATCCTGGACCTGGAGAACCAGGTCGAGGATCTGCACCGGATGTGCCTGCACGCCGTGGAGCACGTCATCGAGAAGAACCGCTACGCCGACTTCGCGATTCCGGACTGGGTGGCCCCGGAGATCGCCGCCTCCTGGGAGCGGAACGACCCGCACCTGTTCGGCCGGTTCGACCTGCGCTACGACGGGACCGGTCCGGCCAAGATGCTGGAGTACAACGCCGACACCCCCACCAGCCTGCTGGAGAGCTCGGTGGTGCAGTGGTTCTGGCTGCGTGACCGCTACCCCGACGACGACCAGTGGAACTCCATCCACGAACGACTGATCGCCAGGTGGCAGCAGATCTCGACCGGCCTGCCCACCGGGCCCACGCACTTCGCCTGGACCAACATGGACACCTCGGGCGAGGAGGCGATGACCCTCGCCTACCTGCAGGAGACCGCCGACCAGGCCGGCCTCAAGACCGTCGCGGTGGCCATGGAGGACATCGGCTGGGACGACCTCAACCTCCGCTTCGTCGACATGGAGCGCCGGGTGATCCGCTCGCTCTGCAAGCTGTACCCGTGGGAGTGGGCGGTCGCCGATCCGTTCGGCACACGGGCGGTGCGCCAGCAGGTCTCGATGACCTGGATCGAGCCGCTGTGGAAGATGCTGCTGTCCAACAAGGCGCTGCTCGCGGTGCTCTGGGAGCTGTATCCGGACCACCCGAACCTGCTGCCCGCCTATCTCGACGGCCCCCGCGACATGTTCTCGTACATCGCCAAGCCGCTGCTCGGCCGCGAGGGCGCGAACATGCGGATCGTCGCCCCCGGCGAGCGCGTCGAGACCTCGGGCGGCTACGGCGCCGAGGGGCACGTCTACCAGGAGTTCCAGGCACTGCCCGTCTTCGACGGCTGGCGTCCCGTGCTCGGCGCCTGGGTGGTCCACGACGAGGCGGCGGGTGTCGGCATCCGCGAGACCTCAGGGTTCATCACCGACGACACATCGTCATTCGTTCCGCACCGCATCGAGCTCTGAGTCCTGGAAAGAGAATCAAGCCATGAGTCCCACCCCCATCCCGACCGTGACACTCCTGCCCCCCGCGCCCGGCGGCGAGGCGCTCTCCCTCGCCGAGATCCTCGGGCGCGGCGCGCTCGCGATCGCCTCCTACGCCGCCCTCGGCGTGATCCTGCTGATCATCGGCTTCTACGTGATCGACATGGCCATTCCCGGCAAGCTCAGCCGGCTGATCAAGGAGGAGCGCAACCCCAACGCCACGCTGCTGGCCAGCTCTGGGCTGGCCGCCGTCGGGCTGATCGTCGCGGCCTCCATCTGGTCCTCCGGCGGCGCCCTGCAGGAGGGCCTGCTCGCGACGCTGGTCTTCGGCCTGGTCGGCATCGCCGTACAGACCGTGGCGATGATCGCGTTCGACAGGGTGGCGGGAATCTCGGTGCGCGTTCTGGTCAAGGAGCCGGAGCTCCAGCCGGGCGCCCGGCTGCTGGCGGTCACCCACCTGGCCATCGGACTGATCACCGCCGTCGCGGTCGTCTGAGCGCGGTCGCGTCCACCACGGGGGACCCGGTCGTACCGGACGTACAGGATCGAGGGGCGCGCGCCGTCGGGGACCATGGCCGACGCATCTCCGACGACCTGGCACTCTTAGTGGCGTGAGGGAACGGAGCGAGCGAGCGGTCAGGCACAGCGACGTCGTGACCGGGTCGGACGGGAGGGATCCCGATCCCGACCGGGTCAGGGAGGACACCACGCGCCGGCTGGAACGGGCCATGGGCACGCTGAGCACGGCCGCCATGTCCCGGATGGACGACCGGCTGATGTGGTTTCGCGCGCTTTCCGCAGAGGACAGGTCCTGGGTCGGGCTGGTCGCCCAGGCCGGGATCGCCGCCTTCGTGGAGTGGTTCCAGCACGCCGGCGAGGGCCGCCCGACGCCCAGCATCGAGTTCTTCGGCACCGCGCCCAGGGAGCTGAAGCGGTCCATCTCGCTGCAGCAGACGGTCGACATCGTGCGGGTCGTGGTCGAGGTGGTCGAGGCACAGACCGAGGAGCTGGCGGCGCCCGGCGGCGATGACCAGCTCCAGCAGGCGATGCTCCGCTACACCCGCGATGTCGCGTTCGCCGCCGCGCAGGTGTACGCGCGGGAGGCCGAGGCGCGCGGCGCCTGGGACGCGCGGCTGGAGGCGCTGATCGTGGACGCCCTGGTCAGGGGGGAGGTCGACGACGGCCTGCACTCCTGGGCCGCCGCGCTCGGCTGGACCTCCACTCCCGTCGTGGTGCTGGCGGGACAGACGCCCGACGACGACCCGCAGGCGGTGATAGACGCACTGCGCGATCGGGGCCGCAGGTCCGGTCTGGACATGCTGGCCGGGGTGCAGGGCGACCGGCTGATCGTGATCGTGGGCGGCGCGGACAGCGTCGCCGCCGCGGCCAGGCACGTGGTGCCGCGTTTCGGAAACGGGCCGATCGTGATCGGGCCCGAGGTCGCGGACCTGCACTCGGCCGCCAGATCCGCGCGGGCGGCGATGGCCGGGCTGCGGGCGGCCGCGGGGTGGCCGGACGCGCCCAGGCCGGTCCACGCCGAGGATCTGCTGGCCGAGCGGGCCCTCGACGGTGACGCCGACGCCAGGGCGCAGCTGATCGAGAACGTCTACCAGCCGCTGATCGGCACGCCACTGCTCGACACCCTGGCGACCTACCTGGAACAGGGCACCTCCCTGGAGGCGACGGCCAGGCTGCTGTTCGTCCACCCGAACACGGTGCGCTACCGTCTGCGTAAGATCACCGAGCTGACCGGCTACCAGCCGACGGAGGGGCGATCCGCCTTCACTCTGCAGGTGGGGCTGATCCTCGGACGCCTATCGGAAACGCCGGTGACATAGCAGGCTTTACTTAACTTCCACGAAACCCCCACTGTAGGTTCCCTACAAAAAAGTGGGGACAAACTTCGTCTGGATCTCTATCCGAGTATTGAACCTCTACAGGGCAGGCTGGATTTCGTGCTCGTCATCGTCGCTCCGGGCCAGGGTGCCCAGACTCCAGGCTTCCTCAGTCCATGGCTCGAACTACCGGGCTTGGCCGACCGGCTGACCGCTTGGTCGGAGTTGGCCGGACTCGATCTGATCGCCTACGGGACCATCGCCGACGCGGACGAGATCCGTGACACCGCCGTCGCGCAGCCCCTGCTCGTGGCCGCCGGACTGGCCATCGCCGAGGTCCTGGGGGCCTCTCCCGACATCGTCGCCGGGCACAGCGTGGGCGAGTTCACCGCCGCCACCCTGGCCGGGGTGCTCACGCCCGCACAGGCCCTCGGCCTCGTCCGTGAGCGCGGCCAGGCCATGGCCAAGGCCGCGGCCATCGCCGAGACCGGCATGTCCGCCGTCCTCGGCGGGGTCGAGGAGGAGGTCCTCGCGGCCATCGCGGCCAACGGGCTCACTCCCGCCAACGTCAACGGCGCCGGGCAGATCGTCGCCGGCGGCACGCTGGAGCAGCTGGCGGCCTTCAAGGCGGAGCCGCCCGCCCGCGCCCGGGTGATCCCGCTGTCGGTCGCCGGCGCGTTCCACACCACGCACATGGCCTCCGCCGTCGACAGCCTGCGTGAGGCCGCCTCGGGCCTCACCCCGGCCGACCCCGCCGTCACCCTGCTGTCCAACAGCGACGGCGCGGCGGTCACGAGCGGCGCCGACTTCCTGGAGCGTCTGGTCACCCAGGTCGCCAACCCGGTGCGCTGGGACGCCTGCATGGCCACGATGGCCGAGCGCGGCGTCACCACCATGATCGAACTTGTCCCCGGCGGCACGCTCACCGGCCTGGCCAAGCGTGCTCTGCGCGGGGTGACGACCGTCGCCCTGAAGACCCCCGACGATCTGGGAGCCGCACGAGCCGCTCTCCAGTCGAATGAGGAGCGGTGACAGAGGTATGAAGACCCCTCAGGGTTCTCCGGGCGCGAAGATCCTGGCCTTCGGCCACTACCAGCCTGCCCAGGTGGTCACCAACGACGACCTGTCCGCGACCATGGAGACCGACGACGCCTGGATCCAGAGCCGGGTCGGCATCAAGGAGCGCCGGATCGCCCCGGACAGCGAGTCGGAGATCGACCTGGCCGTGCAGGCGGGCGGCAAGGCGCTCGCCGCGAGCGGCCTGTCGGTCTCCGACATCGACCTGGTGATCGTCGCCACCTGCACGCTGGAGACCCAGATCCCCAACGCCGCCGGCCGGGTGGCCACGCGGCTGGGCATCGACGCTCCCGGCGCGTTCGACGTCAACACCGCCTGCTCCGGCTTCTGCTACGCGCTCGCGGTCGCCAACGACGCGATCCGCGCGGGCTCGGCCACCAACGTGCTCGTCGTCGGCACCGAGAAGCTCTCCCAGTGGATCGACTGGACCGACCGCGCCACCGCGGTGATCTTCGCCGACGGCGCGGGCGCGGCGGTCGTCGGCCCCTCCGACACCCCGGGGATCGGTCCCGTGGTCTGGGGCAGCGCCGGTGACAAGTTCGACGCGATCATCATCAAGGACCGCGACTCCTTCCTGCATCAGGAGGGCCAGACCGTGTTCCGCTGGGCGACCACCGCGCTCCACCCCGTCGCCAGGGAGATCTGCGAGCGTGCCGGGGTGGATCCCGCCGACCTCGCGGCCTTCGTGCCCCACCAGGCCAACCTTCGCATCATCGAGACGATCGCCCGCAAGCTCGGT
The DNA here is from genome assembly GCF_040614275.1 of Streptosporangium sp. NPDC006013. Taxonomy (NCBI): domain Bacteria; kingdom Bacillati; phylum Actinomycetota; class Actinomycetes; order Streptosporangiales; family Streptosporangiaceae; genus Streptosporangium; species Streptosporangium sp. NPDC006013. The sequence continues at coordinate 20,620 of NZ_JBEXUE010000068.1, read as the reverse complement.
GCCGAGAACGCCGTCATCGCCAAGGACATCGTCCTGGCGGGCAACACCTCGGCCGCCTCGATCCCCCTTGCCCTGTCCCGGATGATCGAACGCGGCGAGGTCCAGTCCGGCGGGCTCGCCCTGCTGCTGGGCTTCGGCGCGGGCCTGACCTATGCCGGTCAGGTCATCGAGATCCCCTAGAACTTCCGCGCGGCCCCGCCGCACGGAAAGCCAGAAGAAAACCCATTTCAAGGAGAACACGCGACATGGCTCTGACCGAGCAGGAGATCCTCGCCGGCATTGGCAAGATCGTCAACGAGATCACCGGAATCCCGGCCTCCGAGGTCACTCCGGAGAAGAGCTTCGTCGACGACCTCGACATCGACTCGCTGTCCATGGTCGAGATCGCCGTCGCCGCCCAGGACGAGTTCGGCGTGGAGATCCCGGACGACCAGCTCAAGCACCTCAAGAACGTCAAGGACGTCATCAACTTCATCCAGAACTGAGACGTCTCGATCCTTACCCCTAAGACCAGCGATTCACAAGGAGCGCAGAACGTGAGTACAGGCCAGGTACGTGTCGTCGTCACCGGGCTCGGCGCGACGACGCCTCTCGGTGGAGACGTCGCCTCGACCTGGTCGGCGCTCCTCGCCGGTCAGTCCGGGGTACGCGACATCACCGAAGACTGGGTCGACTCCGTCCCGGTGAAGTTCGCCGCCTTCGCCGCGGTGGACCCGACCGAGGTCCTGCCTCGGCCGGAGGCCCGGCGGCTGGACCGGACCGAGCAGTTCGCACTGGTCGCGGCCCGTGAGGCATGGGCGCACGCCGCGATCGACAAGGTCGACCCCGAGCGGCTCGGTGTCGTCGTGGGCAGCGGTATCGGGGGCATCACCACGATCCTCGCCGCCTACGACACCTTCAAGGAGAAGGGCTGGCAACGGCTCTCACCGTTCACCGTGCCCATGCTGATGCCGAACGGCGCGGCGGGCTGGATCGGCATCGAGGTCGGCGCCCGCGCCGGCGTCCATGCCACCGTGAGCGCCTGCGCCACCGGCGCCGAGTCGATCGGGTACGCCATCGAGATGATCCGCTCCGGCCGGGCCGACGTGGTCGTGGCGGGCGGCACCGAGGCCGCCATCCACCCGCTGAACATCGGCTCCTTCGCCGCCATGCGTGCCATGTCGACCCGTAACGACGAGCCCCAGCGCGCCTCCCGGCCCTGGGACAAGGGCCGTGACGGGTTCGTCCTCGGCGAGGGCGCCGGCATCCTGGTGCTGGAGTCGGAGGAGCACGCCCGTATGCGTGGCGCCACGATCTACGCGGTGGCCGCCGGGGTCGGGTACTCGGCCGACGCCCACCACATCGCCCAGCCCGAGCCGACCGGGGCCGGGGTCATGCTCGCCATGCGCCGCGCCCTGGAGAACTCCGGCCTCACGGGCGGCGACATCAAGCACGTGAACGCGCACTCCACCTCCACTCCCGCCGGCGACGTGGTGGAGACGGTCGCGATCAAGGAGGTCATCGGCGACCACCCGCTGGTCAGCGGCACCAAGTCGATGACCGGTCACCTGCTCGGCGGTGCCGGCGGCATCGAGTCCGTCTTCACGGTCCTCGCACTTCACGAGCGGCTCGCACCCGGAACGATCAACGTGGACGACCTCGACGACAGTGTCGAGGTGGACATCGTGCGCGCTGAGCCACGTGCTCTGCCCGATGGCCAGATCGCCGCGATCAACAACTCCTTCGGGTTCGGCGGGCACGACGTCGCCGTGGCCTTCACCAGCGTCTGACAGGGAGCTCGTGATGACTGTGCTCGACAGCGGGGTGGTGAGCGAGGCCTCCGAACAGGAGCCCCTTGATCCCCGTGACCCCCAGGTGCGCCTCTCCGCTCTGCTCGACGAGGGCTCGCTCCGGCTGATCTCGCCGGTCGACCGCAGCGGCATGCTCGCCGCGACGGGCCGGGTGGAGGGCGTGCCGGTCGTCGCGTTCGTCAGCGACGCCCGCGTGCAGGGCGGTGCGATGGGCAGCGAGGGGTGCGAGCACATCGTGCACGCCTACGATGTCGCGGTCCGCGAGCGGGTCCCGATCATCGGCGTCTGGCACTCCGGCGGTGCCCGCCTCGCCGAGGGCGTCGAGTCGCTGCACGCGGTCGGCCGCGTCTTCGCCGCGATGACCCGCGCCTCAGGCGTGATCCCGCAGTTGTCCGTTGTCGTGGGCCCCGCCGCAGGCGGCGCCGCGTACGGCCCGGCGCTGACCGACATCGTGATCCTGGCCGACGAGGGCCGTATCTTCGTCACCGGTCCCGACGTGGTCCGCAGCGTCACCGGCGAGCAGATCGACATGGCCGGCCTGGGGGGCCCCGAGCCGCACAGCAAGCGCAGCGGCGTCGTCCACGTGGTCACCAAGACCGAGACGGAGGCCTACGTGCAGGCCCGCCGCCTCGCGGTGCTCCTCGGCCACCAGGGCCGGGTGCGCACCGAGGTCGAGGAGGTCGACTTCTCCGGCCTGCTGCCCGAGAACGTGCGCCGCGCCTACGATGTGAAGCCGCTCGTGGCGGGCCTGCTCGACGAGCCGGGCGTGGAGCTGCACGCCAAGTGGGCGCCCAACATCGTCACCACCCTGGGCCGTCTCGGAGGCCGGACCGTGGGCGTGGTGGCCAACAACCCGATGCGCCTGGGCGGCTGCCTAGACTCCGCCTCGGCGGAGAAGGCCGCGCGGTTCGTCCGGATGTGCGATGCCTTCGGGGTGCCGCTGGTCGTCCTGGTCGACGTCCCCGGCTACCTGCCGGGCGTCGGACAGGAGCACGACGGTGTGGTCCGCCGCGGCGCCAAACTCCTGCACGCCTTCGCCGAGGCCTCCGTGCCGCGGATCACCCTGGTGACCAGGAAGGCGTACGGCGGCGCCTACATCGCCATGAACTCCCGCTCGCTGGGCGCGACCAAGGTGTTCGGCTGGCCGACGACCCAGATCGCGGTCATGGGTGCGGTCGCCGCGGTCCGCATCCTCAAGCGCCGCGAGCTCGCCGCCGCCCCCGAGGAGGAGCGCGCCGCCCTGGAGAGCAGGCTCGCCGAGGAGCACGAGGTCCTCGCCGGCGGTCTCGATCGGGCCATCGAGCTCGGCGTGATCGACGAGGTCATCAAGCCCGGGGAGACCCGGGGCGCCATCGCCAGGGTCCTGGCCAAGGCGACCCCCGCCCGAGGCGCGCACGGCAACATTCCGCTCTGAACGTGGCTCGTCGTGCCCCCACCCGGCCCCTTCGGGTGGGGGCACCGTTGCGCGTGGGGAGAGCCCGAAAAGTTTTTGATCTTGCTGTCATGGGGTGTGGCATCCGGTCCGACCTGTAGCCCCCTCACGCGTGACACCCCAGCCCCTCCGCGAGGGTGTCACGCCCAGCAGTGCCCGCCAGACGACGAACAGAGAGTGGCGGCGTAGTGCTCGGGGCCGGCGCCGTGCTGCTCTCTGGCGAAGGTGAGGCCGAGCCCGGCGTAGAAGTCTCGGCAGTCGTCGAACTGTTCGGTGTAGATGACGATCAGGTTGGCGTGGATCATGTCAACTGCCGCGAGAAGGTCAGTGCGCGATCCGAACGGTCGGTGGCGGTAGCCCAGCGCTCTTTCACCCGCTACCGCCACGGGCCGTCTCGTCGTTGCCCAAGCCTGGCCACGATGGCGCGGCCGAGTAGTCCCAGCCCAAGACCGAGTGCCCAACCGGCGATCGCGTCACTGGGCCAGTGGTAGCCCAGCGCCACCGTCGCCGCCGCGACGCCGACGGCCAGCACGTGCGCTGCGCCGGCCAGGTACCGCCCGCCGTCGCCCTGCACCAGGGTGGCGCTCACCAGCAGACAGGCCGCACCCAGCGCGGCATGCCCGGAGGGAAACGACTGCCCGGCCGCGAACAGCAGATCGCCACCCGAGCCAGGAGGCGTGCGCCCGAGCGCCTGCTTGAACAACCAGACCAGCGCGCTGGTCACAGCGAGCCACCCGCCGACAGCCGCCACCAGCAGCAGATCGCGCCGCCGCCAGGCCGCTACCACGGCCGCGATCATCACCAGGGAACCGACCAGCCAGAACTGGCCGCCGACCACGATCACCCGCCAGGCCACGTGCGGCCAGCCGGTCGCCCGCAGCCCGTCGAGGCCCAGCATCACGTGCTGATCCCAGCGCCGCAGCGGGCCGGCGGCGAGCACATCGGCCGTGCTCACCACGACGACGACCACGGCCAGGCCGCACAGTGCCGCGCTCGGCCGCCACCTCGCCAGGCCGAGCACGCCGTCACGCGAAATCCGCCACCAGCGCCTGAAAGTCATGAGTTCGAGGTGAGGCCCTTGCTGGTTGCCGACGAGAAGGAGGGGACGCGGCGGGCGTGCCAGGCGCGAGCCGAGACCGTCTTGGGGCGGGAACATCATGCCTGTCGGTCTGGGTCGCCTCGGACGCCGTAGCGCGCTCAACGCGCCATCCAGTGTATGGCCCGGCTTCGCTCCAGGCCCCCGGGCCCGCCGCCCCGAGCTCCTGGCGCGCATCGAGGCACCCAACCCGCATGAGACCGCGCGCAGGCCGTCCGAAGCCGAAGGGCGGGGCCCGTCAGTTGGACGGACCCCGCCCCCGTTCCGGGCGATCGGTGGCGGACGGTGGGACCGGCCCGCTACCCGGCGTAGGTCTCGAACTCGGCGACCTTCGGCGCACCGGTCGAGCCGGTGATCTTGAAGGTGATCTTGCTCAGTGAGGTCGCGGCGAAGGTGATGGTGCCCGCCCCGCTGCCGGATTTCAGGACGGTGCCGGTGGTGCCGTTGACGAGCTGCCAGGACCCGATGCCGCCCGCGGAGCCTGACTCCTCACGGATGACGACCCTGGACACCGTCTTGGCGGAACTCCACTTGATCGAGATGTCACCGGTCGAGCCGGCCGGCGACCAGTAGGTGCTCAGGTTGCCGTCGCGCACGTTGCCGTAGCTCGTCCCGTCGGCCTTGCTGGAGCCGTCGGAACCGGCCCCGATGCTGAGGTTGGTCCCGCCGGGCGAAGGGGTGATCGTGGGCGTGGGGGTGGGAGTCGGCGTCACCGTGGGCGTGGGTGTGGGTGTCTGTGGCGAGCAGCTGCCGTTCGACACCCGCAGCCCCTTGTTGGCGCCCGCCGTCTGGCGGACGATGTCCGGCACGCAGCTCGCCCCGTCGAGGCTGTAGGAGTACGGGACGCTGACGGTGGTGTTGGACTGCGGGTTGGGTCCGGCGGGGGCGTTGTCGCTGCCGGGGGCCGACCAGGTCACGTTGTCGAAGATGTTGCCGGCGACCTGCCAGTAGCCGGCCTCGCTGGTGTAGAAGGTGCCCAGGACGTCCTTGGAGTCCTTGAAGTAGTTGTTCTCCACCTTGGCGCGGGCCCCGGCCCGGGAGTTGATGCCGGACTCGTGGAGGTTCACGTAGGAGTTGTTGTAGATGTGGGCTATGCCGCCACGCAGCAGGGGTGTGCGGGAGTCGATGTTCTCGTACAGGTTGTGGTGGAAGGTGATGAAGCCGTTCGAGCGGTCGCTCTCGCTGGACCCGATGAGCCCGCCGCGGCCGGAGTTGCGCAGGGTGCTGTAGGACAGGGTCACGTACTGGGTGTCGTCCTTCATGTCGAAGAGGCCGTCGAACCCCTCCGACTCCCCGCCCGAGGCCTCCAGGGTGACGTGGTCGACCCAGACGTTGCGGACGGTGCTCTCCATGCCGATGGCATCGCCGCCGTTGGAGGTGGGCGAGCCCGACTTCTTGACGTTGCGGACGGTGACGTTCTGGATGATGATGTTGCTGGAGTCGCGGATGTGGATGCCCAGCTGGTCGAAGACGGCCCCGTTGCCGACCCCGATGATCGTGACGTTGCTGATCTGCTTGAGTTCGATCACGCCGGCGGCGGTGTTGCAGCTTGCGCCCGACACCTTGCCGGTGTTGCCGTGATTGATGGTCCCCTCAACCTCGATGATGATCGGGGTGCTGCTGCCGGCCCGGCCGCACAGGGCCGCGTGGATCGCGGTCCCCGTGGTGGCCCGCACCGTCTGCCCGCCCGCACCGCCGGTGGTCCCGCCGTTGCCGGTCGCGTAGCCGGTGGCGCTGCCGACCGCCGCCGACGCCTGGATCGGCGGCACAGCCACACCGACCGCGGCCGCGGAGGTGCCGAGTGCCCACCCGGACACGGCGACCGCGCCGGCGATGGCGACCGCGGCGGCCCTCCTGTCGAACCTGTTTTTCACAGCCGAACTCCTTGCTGGTCCGGCAGGCCTGAGTGACCTGCGCTCCGGATTCCCCCCAGCGAGTGCGCACCGCTCACATGTGTGAACACGTCCGTGTTGGCGGACAGTCACACCATAGGAAAGCGCTTTCCAGCTGTCAATGAACCGTGAAACTTTCGTTTCGTGACCTGACGGCGAGGGGTTGCGCCGCGAAATCCCCGAGGACCCGCACGCGCCTGCTCACAGGCCGAAGGCGCCGCCTTCGATGAGGATGAGCGCGCCGATGGCGATCAGGACCACGGGTAGCAGGATGTGGCCCCAGCGGCTGAGGGTCTTGGCGATGACCGGGTGGGTGGCGAAGAACCGCCCGGCCAGGCACCACACGGCGATCAGCAGGAGGAAGACCACGACGTACACGCTCATCCCGCCGATGCCCTCGGTGGCGAAGACCGGCACGTAGACGCCGATGTTGTCGCCGCCGTTGGCGAAGGTGACCGCGGCGACCGCCGGCACGCCCGGCCCGCCGGAGGCGGCCCCACCCTCCTTCTCACCCTCCCCGTCGCGGTGGTTCCTCCAGGCCTGCCAGGCGGCCTTGAGACCGAGGGCGAGCGGGAGCAGGCCCAGGTAGGGGATGACCGCCTCAGGCAGGAACGTCGCCCCGAATCCGGCGGCGACGGCCACGACCAAGATGGCGGCGAAGCCGAGATACTGACCGGCCACGATCCGCAGGGTCGAGCCGCGGTGCCCGGCGCCCTGGGCGAAGAACAGCGCCAGGATCAAGATGTCGTCGATGTTGGTGACGGCGAACAGGCCGGCCGCCTGGCCGATGATGCCGACGTTCATGACCGCATCGCCCCTTCGCCGGCGGGGCGGCGAGGGCCGGCGAAACGATCGCAGCTGCTGCCATGGCGGGCACGGCGGAACTCGGAGGGTGAATGCATGATCAACCTTGAGGTGTTTTCGAACGGTCAGGGCACGACGTGGTGCCGTCCGGCCATCTGGGCCGGGCGGCACCACGAGCGGCCCGTCAGCAGCGAAGGACCTGCAAGGCAGACAGCGAGGGCCGCAACGCGGCCAGGGCGCTGCCCTTTGGCGCCCACTCCCCGGGCGGCCTGGCCCTGTCGGGATCGGGCAGGGCGGTGCTCGCCAGGCAAAAGGCGTCTCGGCCGGCGGCCGGAGGGTGGGCACCGGGTGTGTCTCGCGGCGCCATGGCCACCTCGTCAGAGGCGGCCATGGGCCGGGCGGGGTCATCGCGCGAGAGATGGGACAGGAACACTTGCCCCGCCTGGGCACCGACGGCCGGGGAAGCGGCCGCGCTCGCGGAGGAGGTGAACGGGTCGGGCATGACGAGGTACACCAGGAGCGCGACGGCCTGTAGCACGAGGACCGCCCGTCTCCATCGCCTCACTGAGTTCTCTCCAGGCCTGCCGTGCCCGTCTCATCGCGGCTCGTCGCGGCGACCGTACAGCATCGTAGGGACATATCGCCCCTGGCGGCACCTCGCCTGCGCCATTCCAGCCGGCGCGGCGGGGATGGATGCCCATCCCTCTTGTGACCAGCAGGGTGGCTTTGGCCGCTGTGGAGCACATCTTCGGCGTAATCGCCGCGGCGGCGGGCCTGTTCGCCGTCACGGTCTGTCGACCATGGGATGGGGACCTGGTCCGGTGCTGTGGGGTGGCGAGGGTGTGCGGCAGCCGGTGGTTCCCGGCCTGGCTGACTCTGGACGGGAGGCCCCCGGGCGGGGGCTTCCCGTTGTGGACCCGTGGCCTCACGCGCCCCCGCTCGTACCGGTCTCGGGGCAGACCTCCCGGTAGGGCAGGTCGGGCAGGTAACGCGCCCACTCCTGGGTGGAGAGGTTCCCGCCCGCCCGCCCGCACACCGCCGCGACGACCCGTGGAGAATCCAGGGGAAACTCCTGGAAGCCGCCGTCGCGCGCGGCGTGATACAGGCTGCTGCCGTCAGGACCGAGCGAGATCGCCGCGACCTCGTCCGTGTGCCCGGTGATGGCGGAGCCGATCTGCCGGCCGGTGGCGGGATTCCAGAGCCTTACCGTGCCGTCCCGCCCGGCGCTGGCGAGCAGCCCCTGGTCGAAGACCAGATCCGTGACGGCGCCGGTGTGACCGACCAGGACGGGGCCGAGGCGCTGCCAGGTCCGGGCGTTCCAGAGTTTGATCTGGCCGTTCTCCTCACCGGTGGCGACGGTGGCGCCGTCAGGGCTTACCGCCACCACGCTGTTGGAGTCGGCCGCCCCGCTCGGCCTGTTGACCAGCTTGCCCGAGGCGACGTCCATGAGGCCGACGGCGCCCAGGCCACCCACCGCCAGGGTGCGCCCGTCTGGAAGGAACGCCAGGCCCGCGCGGCCGAACAGGGCGGGCATGCCGCTGCGTACGACGTTCTGCTGCTCGATGAGCCGGATCGGGCGCCCGCTCGGCAGGTCCCAGAGCGCGAGGGCCCCCAACGGCTCGGCGCACTCCCCGCAGGTGAGGTAGAACGTGGCGGCGAGGGTCCTGCCGTCCGGGCTGAGCGCGAGTTCCTCGATGCCGTCGTACTGGTACGGGCCGACCACCGCGTCGGTTCGCGGCTTCTGCTCGCTGTAGGGGAAGGAGGCGAGCATGCGCCGGGTGGAGACCTGCCATACGCTCACCATCGTGCCGTAGCCGACGACGAGGGTCTTCCCGTCCTTGCTGAAGGTCGCGGCGGCCCGCGCCAGGTGATCGTTCGTGAGGTCGTCCCCCGGCACCCGGAGGGGATCGCCCAGCGGCCTGCGCAGCGCCGTGTCCCACAGCCGGACCTCTCCCCTGCCCTCCACCGCCATGACGCGCCCGTCGGGGCTGAACACCGCGTCGTGGCCGCCGGCACCGCTGAGCAGCGGATGGGTGTAGGCATCGATGTCGAGGGTCAGCACCGAACCCCAGTCTCCGAGCAGGCGGAGCGTGCGATCCTCAGGACCGAAGCGGGGCGTCACGCTCCCCAGGCCGGGAAGCGGGTAGCGGGCCAGCTCACGACGATCACTCACCCGCCAGAGCGTCACCCTGGCGCCCTCGGCGTCGGAGTAGGCGAGGAAGCGGCCGTCGGCGCTGAACGCGAACCGCGGAATCGACCGCGTCGGCGTGAACTTTCCGGCCGACCGCGTGCCGGAGGCGACATCCCACAGTTCCGCCCGCCACTCCGTCCGCGCCTGGTCGAACGCCGCGTTCACGATCGTCCTGCCGTCGGGGCTGATCGCCACGGGGAGAAAGCCGCCCCGGGAGAGCCACGGTGCCGGCACCCGCGTCCGGGTACGGAGGTCCCACAGCTCGGTCGCCGGCCCCGTGTCGCTGACGCCACCTGACGGGATACCCGATATGACGGCCCTGTCGTCGACGGACAGGGCAGTCACGTCGAGGTAGGTCAGCGTCGTCGGCGGCAGGATCCGCCGCCGGCTGTCCACGTCCCACAGCTGGCCCTGTGGCAGCTCACCGCCCTTGCTGACCACGAGCAGGCGTCCGCTGGGGCCGAACTCCAGTTTCTCCGCGTGCTCAAGGAAGGACGTGTCGCCGAACTCGGCGCCGATCTGTTTTCCCGAGGCGAGGTCCCAGAGCCGCAACCCGTCACCGGCGGCCGTGGCGAGCCTGGTGCCGTCCGGGCTCAGGGATGCGGCGAAGGCCGGCTTGCCGGCCGTGGTGAAGGTGTGGAGTCGCTCGCGCGTGCCGACCTCCCAGACTTGAACCTCGTTCTCGTTCACGTCGGCACGCATCCGGCCGTCGGGGCTCAGGGCGTGGACCGTCGTGGCGGTGCCGTCCGGATCGGCGAACAGGTCCTGCTGCGGCTGGGCCAGCGAGCTGTAGAGGCTCGACCGGGCCTCGGCGACGGGAGCGGTCTGCCACGCGGCCACGCTCAGCAGCATCGCCGCCCGCGGGTCGGTGGCCCGCAGCGCGTCCGCCCTGCCCGCTATCGCCTGGGCCTGCGCCCGGTCCAGCTGCTCGGCCACCGTGCGGCGCTGCTGTTCCGCGAGGCCACCCGCGGCGACCGCGAGGGCCAGCGACACGGCCAGGCTGAGGGTGACCAACCGGCGTCGTCTGCCCCGCCGGCGGACCAGCACGGTGCTGGCGGTGAGGAAGCTGCTCTCCGAGCCGGTGAGGTTCAGGTGGTGGCGGCCGGTGGCCGCCCACTGGAGCGCGGTCTCCAGCGCGCTTCCCTGGTAGAGGTCCCCGTCCTTGATCCCGCCCGTCTTCCAACGCCGGGCCGCGGCGTTGAGCCGCCAGTGAACCGGCAGGCCGCCGCGTTCGGCGTCGACCCATTCGTGCAGGCGGGGCCAGGCCCGCAACAGCGCGAGGTGGGCGATGGTCACGGTGTCGGTGTCCGGGTCGGTGACGATGAGACCGGCGGAGCCGTAGGCCGCGAGCACCTGCGCCACGAGGGCGGCCTCCCCCTCGGACCTGCCGTCGGCGAACTCGGCACGCGGAGCCCGCCTGAGCGTGTCCTGGCTGTCCTCGTCGACGCCGACCATCCGCAGGAAGATCTCCGGCATCAGCCGCTGCGCGGCGGGCGGCAGGCTGAGGTAGATGCTCTCGGCGTGCGTGCCGAGGGCGGGATCGGCGGCGTTCAGCTGCGCGGGCGGGCGTACCCGCTCGGCTGCCCGTACGCCGTCCCGGAGAAGAGCGCCGGTGTCGCCGGGGTTCCCGATCAGGCCCATCAGCAACTCCTGTGCCGACGGGCGCAGCTCCGGATCCTTCTCCAGTGCCCGTCCGACCAGGATGCGGAGCGAGCCGTCCAGGACGCTCAGGTCGGGGTGAAGGGTCAGGACACGGTGCAGGATCGTGGCGGTGGTCTCACCGGTGAAGGCGTGGTGGCCGGTCGCCGCGAAAAGGATCACCGCTCCCCAGGCGAACACGTCGGCGGACGCCTGCGCGCGCTGCCCTGACAGCACCTCGGGCGCCATGTACGGCGGCGTGCCGGCGGCGAGGCCGTCGGTGGTCAGTGACGCCTCCTCCGTTCGCGCGATACCGAAGTCGATCACTCGTGGACCGTCCGGGCCGAGCAGCACGTTCTCCGGCTTCAGATCCCGGTGGATCACCCCTGCCTGGTGGATGGAGGCGAGGGCGGTGGCAATGGCGGTGGCCAGGCGGTGGAGCCCGTCACCGTGGTAGGGCCCGGCGGTCGTGACCGCCTGCTTCAGCGTCGGGCCATGGACGAACTCGCTGACGATGTAGGGCGGGGACGCCTCGGGGTGGGCCTCGATGACCCTCGCGGTGCAGAAGGAGGAGACCTTCTGGGTGGCGGCGACCTCCTTGGCGAAGCGTCCCCGCAGTTGCGGATCCGCCCTACCGCCGGCACGCAGAACCTTGATCGCGACTCTGCCGCCCATCTCGTCATAGGCGTCGTAGACGACTCCCTGCCCGCCCTCACCCAGGCGCCCCGCGAGCCAGTAGCCACCGATCCGCTGAGGGTCCCCGACACGCAGTGACACGCCCACTCCCGACGATCCAGATTCCGATACCCCTTTATGTCGCTATGAAGGCAGCAAAAGTTGCGGCATCCGGCGAGAAACTCAGCCGTGTCTCCCGGCGCGACGTGCGCATGATCATCCGCTGACCCGGCAGGGGGTCGTCAGGGCGGGTACGGGCCGCTCACCTCGACGGGAGCGTGCGAGACCGGCGGGACGGGCGGGGTCGGGCCGCGAGGTCAGACGGCGGCGTGCAGCCAGCGGACCGGTGCGCCCTCCCCCGCGTAGCGGAACGACTCAAGCTCGGCATCCCACTGCTTGCCCAGCAGGCGGTCGATCTCCTCCTCCAGCACCACGCGGCCCTGGCGTGCCATCAGCATGGCGGAGCGCAGCCGGTCCTCCGGGATCAGGATGTCGCCCGTGGCCCCGACAACGGCCGTGAAGGCACCGAGAGACGGGGTATAGGCGTGCCGGGACCCGTCGACCCCCGGTGAGGCGTCCTCGGTGATCTCGAAGCGGATCCGCTGCCAGCCCATCAGGGATGAGGTGATGGCCGCCGCGGTCCCCACCCGGGCCTCCCACTCGGCCTGTGCGCGCACGTGACCGGGCGCGGCGGGCTGTGGCGTCCAGGTCAGGTCTACGGGTACGCCAAGAACGCCTGCGACCGCCCATTCAATATGAGGGCACAGCGCAGGCTGAGCTGAGTGGACGTAAAGCACGCCACGAGCAGACACCGGACCTCCCGTTTCGGTACGAGGTGCGCCTTCCCCAACGGCCTCGTCCCAGGATGATCACAAGTGACTGAAGGAGAGACTACCGTCGGTTGTGACGTCGCACCAGAGGGGGGTCATACCAAGATGTTGCGACGCGGCCCCTTGGCCAGGGCATCCTCGGGAGCGAAGAGAACCCCCGCAAGCTGGTGAGCACCCCCGGAGGACCAGATGGATACCGATATAGAACGGGTGGAACCCATCCCTGGATCGCCCGCTCTGATCAGAAAAGGTCAGTTGCTGACCGACGCCTCGGGCATGGCCGCCACCGCCCGCTGGGCCGAAGCCGTCACCGAGACCCAAGGGATCTACCGGGTGCGGCTCTCATCGGGCGTGGACGTCTGCGACCTGGTGGCGTCGTTACGGGAGCGGGGGCTTCCCGCCTCTCCCAACCATGTGCTGACAGGCCAGCCGCTCTATTTCGGAGGTCCGGCCTCCCGCCCCTTTCCCACCCTCGCCCTCCCGATGCCCGAGCCCGCCGCGGACGGGCCCGCCACGACCGCCGTGACGGTGGCGCTGGCCGACACGGGCCTGGCGTCGCACCCGTGGTGGCGGACGAGCCCGTGGTTTCTGGAACGGGGACAGGAGTCCGCGGAGGTGCCCGACTCGGACGGCGACGGCGAACTGGACCCCCAGGCGGGGCACGGCACGTTCATCACCGGGCTGGTCCTGCGGTCGGCCCCGGCGGCGAGGCCGCGGCCGATCCGGATGCTGAACAGCCACGGCATCGGGGACGAGGCCGGACTGCTGCGCGTCCTGGGCCGGCTCAGGGCCGAACCACCCCGGGTGCTCAACCTGTCCTTCGGCGGGCACACCTTCGACGACGGCCCCTCCCCGCTGGTGGAGGCCGCCCTGACGGAACTGGCCGGCACGGTCACGGTGGCCTGCGCGGGCAACACCGCCTCGGACCGCCCCTTCTGGCCCGCCGCCTCGCCCGAGGTGATCGCCGTCGGAGCACTGGACGCGGCGGAGCAGGCCAGGGCCCCGTTCTCGGCATACGGCCCGTGGGTCGACGCGTGTGCCCGTGGCGAGTGGCTGTCCAGCACCTTCCTCGAACACGGCGCGTTCCGCGGCTACGCGCGCTGGAGCGGGACCTCCTTCGCCGCCGCCCTGGTGAGCGGGGCGATCGCCGCGGCGTCGGCGGACCGGCCCTCGCGGGAGGCCGCGAAAGACGTCCTCGATCCGGTGGGGGCCAGGCGGATCCCCGATTTGGGAGTCGTCGTGCCCACGCCCGGCTAAAGTCTCACCCAAAGTATTCACTCGAATACTCAGAGTGCCCTATGTGGCCCGGAGGTGCCGGTGAGCGACCAGCCCACGATCGAGGCCGTCCTGGCCGGCGACCAGGCGGCCTGGGACGCGCTGGTCACCCGCTTCACGGGCGCGCTGTGGTCGGCGGTGCGCGCCTACGACCTGAGCCCGGCGGACGCCGCCGACGCGGTGCAGGGCACGTGGCTACGGCTGCTCGAGAGCCTGCACACCATCCGTGACCCGGACCGGATCGGTCCCTGGCTGTTCACCACGGCCAAGCGCGAGGCGTCCCTGCTCCGCCGGCGGCACCGGGGCGAGCGACTGGTCGCCGACCCGGTGGACGCGGAACGCGCGTGCGTGGACACCGAGCCGGCCGACGCCGGGCACGTCCACGCCGATCCGGCGCTGGCCGTGCTGACCGCCGACGAGAGCCGTCGTCTGTGGCAGGCCGTCGACCAGATGCCCGAGCCGTGCCGCTCACTGTTCCGGCTGATGGCCACGGCCCCCGACGCGGGCGTCCACCAGCTGGCCGGGCGTCTGGGCATGCCCAGCGGCAGTTACGGCCCCACCCGGGGTCGCTGCCTGAACCGACTACGCACCATGCTCACCACTCGGGAGGCGACACCGTGACGCGACATCCGACGACGATCGACGACGAGTCCCTGATAGCCGCGCTGCGCCTGGCCTCCGGGAGCGACCCGGTGCCGGCCCAGGTGACGACCGCCGCCCGCGCGGTCTTCGGTCTGCGGCTGCCCGGTGCCGGCACGGCCCGCCCCGTGGTCACCCCAGCGCCGCAGGGCGTCCGGTCCACCGAGGAGCCCCGGCTGCTGAGGTTCGTCGCCGCCGAGCTCACGGTGGAGCTGGAGGTCACCTCCCTGGACGGGCTGGTCGACCTGGCGGGCCAGATCTCCCCCTGTCCCGAGGCGGGCACGCTGGTCGAGATCCGCACGCTACACCTCACCGAGTCGCGCCCCCTGTCCCCGACGGGCCAGTTCGCCGTCACCGGCCTGCCGCCGGGCTGGTTCAGCGTGGTGTGTCACCGGCCGGAGAGCTTCCCGGTGGTCACCAGCTGGACCCGGATCCGCCCGTAGTTGACCTTCGACGAAGCGCTCACCGCCGCCGAGCGCGCGGTCGACCTCTCGGGCAGCGACCCGGCCCGAGCCCTCGCTCTCGCCCGTACCGTGCTCGCCTCGCTCCCCGCGTCCTGCCGGGGAACGACCGGCCAGGCGGGTGATCCGGACCGTGGCGGCGCGGTGTCGGAGCGGGCCTCGGGCTGCCGGCACTGCGAGGCGGAGGCGGTGGCGCACCGGGCGCTGGCGGTGGCGGCACGTGAGCTCGGCGACCTGCCGTTCGCCGAGGAGCGGTTGCACCTGGCGGTGGAGATCTCACTGCGGGCCGGGCTGCCGCACCGGGCCGCCCAGGCGCGCCTGTCGCTGGTCCACATCCGCACCGAGCTGGGCCACCCGGAGCAGGCACTGGCCATCGCCACGGACGCCGAACCCGGTCTGGCCCCGGCCGAGCTGGGCAAGCTCGGCGTGCATCGCGCGATGGCCCTGGCGAGGCTCGGCCGCTACCGCGAGGCCGTCGAGCACTGCGACCGGGCCATGACCGTCCTCGGCGACGACGTCAGGTTCGTGGCCGGGGCGATGCTGAACCGCGGGCTCGCCCGGGTGTTCCTCGGGGAGTTCGAGGCGGCGGAGGCCGACCTGGGCCGGTGCGCGGAGCTGGCGAGAGACGCGGGCCTGGAACATGTGCTCGCGCTCGCCGAGGGCAACCTGCCGTTCCTGGCCGCGCGGCGCGGCGACCTGCCCGCCGCCTTCACCGCCTACCGGCGCGCCCAGGACGTCCTGCTCGACTACCCGGAGCGGCTGGCGACGGTCCGCTGCGACCTGGCCGAGGCACTGGTCACCGCCCACCTGCCCGGCGAGGCTCGGGCGCTGCTGGACATGGCGGTTCCCGAGCTGGCGGCGGCGGGCGCCGGGGTGACCCTGGCCGAGGCCCGCCTCCTGCTCGCCAGGGTCGAGCTGCGCACCGGAGATCCGCGCCGTGCCCGGGAGAGCGCGGAGCTGGCCGCCCGCGAGCTGGCCGCGCAGGGGCGGACGGTCCTGACGCCGCTCGCCGAAGAGATCCTGCTGCGGGCCCGGCTCGCGCTGGACCCGTCCTCCGCCGAGTTACCGGCGACGGTGCCGGAGATGCTCTCGTGCGCCGAGGCGCTCGATGCCGCCGGGCACCGGGATGCCTCGGCGGCGCTCAGGCTCAGCACCGCCGAGATCGCGCTCCGGCTGGGTGACCGGCCGTCCGCCGAGGGCCAGCTGGCCCTCCTCGCCCGCTCGGGTCGCGGAGTGGTCGCCCGCCAGGCGACGGCGCTGCGGCGGTTCCTGGCCGGCGACCGGCGGGGGGCGTTCGCGGCGGTGCTGGCGGGCCTCGCGGAGGTGGGGTCCGGAACGAAGGCGTTCGAGGACCCGGTGATGCGCGCGCACGCCGCCAGGGAGGGTGAGCCGCTGGCCGAGTTCGGGCTGGCCCTCGCCATGCGGACCGGGCGAGGCCGCACGGTCCTGGCATGGGCCGAGCGGTGGCGGGCGGTCACCGGGGGCGCGGGCCGGCCGCTCGCGCCCGGCCTGGCCGCGCTGCGAGCGGCACTCGGGGAGTCGGTCCTGGTGGAGTTCGTCCGCCACGAGGCGGAACTGGCCGCCGTCGTGGTCACCGGGGAGCGTGTGACACTGCGCCGCCTCGGCCCGTTCGCGACCGTCGCCGAGGCCACCGTCCGCCTCCGGTACGGGCTGCGCAGGACACACCTGCTCGATGGAAGGGCTCCGGAGTCCGGCGCGGAGGCCGCGGAGCTGGAACGGCTGCTCTTCCGCCCGCTGCGTGACCGGCTGGGCGACCGGCCGCTGGTGATCGTGCCGACGGGGACGCTGCACATCCTGCCCTGGCCGCTGCTGCCGATGAACGCGGACCGGCCGGTGAGCGTGGCGGCCAGCGCCGCCGCCTGGCTGGCCGGCAGGCAGGTGCCGGTCGTGCGGGACGGGCGTGTCGTGACGGTGGCGGGGCCGGGGCTGCGGTGCTCGGAGGCCGAGGCCCGCATGGTCGGCGAGTGCCATCCGGGGACCGAGCGGGTGGCGGCTCGGCGGGCGGAGGTGATGACGGCGCTGGAGCGGGCGGACGTGGCGCATCTGGCCGCGCACGGAATGTTCTCCCCGCGCAGCCCGCTGCTGTCGAGCATCGATCTCGACGACGGCCCGCTGATGGCGTACGACCTGCTCCGGCTGCGCACCCCGCCGGGCCTGGTGGTGTTGTCGGCGTGCGACGCGGGGATGGCGCACGCCCCGGCCGACGGGGCGCCGCTGGGGCTGGCGGGCACGTTCCTGTCGCTGGGGACGCGGTGCGTGGTGGCCAGCCTGGTGCCGGTGCGCGACGAGGAGACGCTGGCTCTGATGACCGCCTTCCACGGGTCGCTGGCCGCCGGCGACCCGCCCGCACGGGCACTGGCCACCGCGAGCGGGCAGACCGGGGTGGCGGGCTTCGTCTGCTTCGGGTGCGGGGATCAGCCGGTGGCGTCAGGTCCTGGGGAACCGGCGTAGCGCGGGTCTATCTGGTGCTCACCTCCAGGAGGGGAACGTACTGCTCGGCGGGTGTCAGCGAACCGTGACAGCCGACGAAGGCCGCCTCCTGCGGCTCGGCGACCGAGGCGACGATGGCGCAGTCGGCGTACGGAACGGCGAGGACGTCACCGATCCTGGGCAGCCATTCGGGGCGGACCCTGGGGCCGAACCAGCCGGATTCGACCGCCTCCTGACGGGATGCCACCCATGCCTTTCCGGCGAGGATGTCGCGCCAGGTGTCGAGGACCGCCTCCGCGGCGCCGGGGACGGTGTAGACGTGACGGGCCCTGGCCTCCCCGCCGAGCAGTGCGACGCCCTCGCGCAGCACGCCGAGCGTGTCGACATCGACGCGCTCGGTGACGTTGACCATGCCGTGGTCGGCGGTGACGTACATCGCCGAGCCGGGCGGGAGCGTCTCGGCCAGCCGCTCGGCCATCCGGTCGACCCGGGCGAGCTGGTCGAGCCAGGCCGGGGAGCCCCAGCCGGTCCGGTGGCCGATGGAGTCGAGGTCTCCGTAGTAGACCGAGACGTGGGCGCGGGGCTCGGTCAGCGCGTGGCGGACCCCGGCGATCCGGTCGTCGACCTCGTCGGCACCGACGAAGCGCACGCCCCGGTAGACGGCCCTGTTGAAACCGGTGGTCTCGAACTTGGCCGGGCCGATGTAACTGACCGGGATGTCGGCCGCCGCCGCACGCTCGTACACGGTCGGAGCGGGCTGCCAGTCGCCGGGTTCGACGAGGGGGCCCTGGGCGGTCCAGCGCAGGCAGTTGAGCATGTAGCCGGTGCCGGGCACGGCGAGCTGATAACCGAGCATGCCGTGCTCGCCCGGCGGCAGGCCGGTGCCGAGCGTGGCCAGGCTGGTCACGGTCGTGGCGGGGAAGCCCGCGGTGAGCACCCTGTCGAGCATGGCGGACATGAACGGCGCGGTCTCCGGGTGGGCGCGGAGCAGTTCGGCGCCCATGCCGTCGACGAGGAACAGCAGAACCCGCTCGGCCGGGGCGAGGCCCAGGGGGTTGTCGCCGTCCATCCCGATCGCGGCCAGCAGTGAGGAGGAGAGGTCCGCGAGAGTGGCCGTGCCGTACGCGGGGATCTGGGCCCTCACGAGGCGGCCGTGCGGGCCGTCGCCTCCGACAGCGCCTTGGCGAAGGCCAGCACGTGGGAGACGGCCTCCGGCCCGTCGGCCGCCTCGCTCACCCGCAGGGAGAGGTCGTCGGCCGTGATCGCACCGGTGTACCCGTGGTCGGCCTCGCAGTTCTCGTCGCCGCAGGTGGCCGGCTCCAGGTCGACGTGGGAGATGGCGCCCCAGCCGATCGTGAGCGTGACCTCCGTGGGCGGCACGCCCGGCACGTAGGAGGCGGGGTCGGGGACGACCCTGGTGACCGCGACCGACTGGATCCGGCTGAGACGCACGGCCTCGGTGGTCGTGGAGGCGTGTGACGCCGACACCCCCTCCACGGGCGGGTGCTCGTCGGTGTGGCAGACGAGTAGCCGGGTGGGTGAGAGCACCAGCACCGTGACGTGCCTGCGCACCTCCATGGCCGGGTCGAAGGTGGCCTCGTGGTGCACGACGTAGGCGCCCACCTGCTCCTTGCCGAGCGCGGACTCGACCGCGTCGGCGACCAGATCGGGATAGTAGCCACTGCGGTCGATGGCGTCGCGCAGGCCGGCGGACGAGAGTCGGGTTTCCCTCATGGGTCCATCCTGCCCTGTCCGGGGCAACGCTTTCACCGGGAGCGCGCGACCTTTGGCAGGTGGTGCAAATCGTGATCCGCCCCACCACGGCCCCTTCCCGGCCGCGTGGGCGCCGCCGGACGTCCTCACCGGCCCTCGACTTTTCCCTTCGATCGGTTTGGCGTGATCCTTTCGGGGCTACCGGGAGCAGTGGCGGTGGCACGCCTGCCGTCCCGAGCCGCGGCGACAGGTGGTTCACCGCATTCGGCGAATGTTTCGCAAATCCAAGCATGTTTTCACCGCATCGGAATTGGAGGCGGTGGATTCCCAGTGGAATCGGGGGATGAGGAAGTATGACCGATGAACGTCCAGATCCTGCGGGACGCGGGCCGATGCGACGAATCGGTCTCGTGCTGACCGTCGCGGCGGCCGTCGCGGGCGTGCCGCCCGCCCTGGGAGCGAGGTTCCCCGGCGACCTGATCCTCACCACGGTCCACGACGGCCCGTTCGAGGCGGGTGGCACCGGCACGTTCTCCATAGACGTCACCGCCGACCCCGCCTCCGGCGGGATCGGGTACCCGACCGAGGTCACCTACTACTTCCCCGCGGGCCTGACCCCGGTACGGGCCTCCGGCGCGGGCTGGAGATGCCGGATCACGGCCGGCAGCGTCGGCTGCGAAACGCGTGACCTGGCCTCCCCCGGCTTCCAGCTTCCCCGGATCACGGTCGGCGTGACCGTGGCGAGGGACGCCACCGGCACGCTGACCGCCTCCGGCAGGGCGGTCGAGGCCGTGGCCGTCCCCACCGGGGCCCGCCCTGCGACCGCCACCGTCGCCAGCACGGTCCAGATCGTCCCCGCGACGCCCGCGACCTGACCGAGGCCGGGGTGCGCCGTGCTCTCCTGCCGTGGGCCCGGCGGGAGAGCACGCTAGCCGAGGCGCCGAGGGCCGCCGTCGGGACGCGGTCCCCGGTGGCTGCGGAGCACGGCCCGGGCGCCCAGCACGGTCACCCCTGACTCCCCCACCAGCACCGGGTCGAGGGTGAGCCGCGCCACCTCGGGGAGGTCGTCCGCCAGCCGCCCGAGCCGGATCAGCAGGTCCTCCAGCGCCTCGACCGCGACCGGCGGGTAGCCGTACTCGCCGAGGAGCAGGGGGGCGGCGCGCGGCGACCTCACCAGTGCCGCCGCGTCCTCGCGGGTCAGCGGCGCCAGCCGGTACGCCTCGTCGCGCAGCAACCGTGCGGTGATCTCGCCGAGCCCGAAGGAGACGACCGCGCCGAAGGCGGGGTCCTCCATCACACCGGCCACGGTCGGCACCGCGGGCTGCGGAGCCATCCGCTGCACCGTGAGCACGGCCTCGGGTTCGAGTTGGCGCGTCAGGTCGGCGTAGGCGTCACGCACCCCGTCGGGTCCCGACAGTCCCAGGCGCACGGTCCCGGCGCGCTTGGCCGCCTCGGCTCCGGCGGCCTTCAGCACCATCGGCCAGCCGAGCCTGGTCGCGGCGTCGACCGCCTCCTGGGGCGAGGTCACCGTCTCCGACGGCCAGACCTCCACCCCGTAGCAGGCGAGCAGCTGCGAGGCGTCGATCTCGGCCGGGGCGTCGCCAAGAGCGGCGAGCACGAGGCTCCGTGCCGCACCGGTGTCGTCGACCATCTCTGTCACCGTGCGGACCTGCGTCAGCTCGGTGTCCACCTTGGCGTCGATGGAGAGAAGCCGGGTGGCGACGATGTTCTCG
>NZ_JBEXUE010000067.1:0-30274 GCF_040614275.1 Streptosporangium sp. NPDC006013 | reverse complement strand
CGTGCTGCCCGACGGCGTGCGGCAGGGTGAGCGGATCTGGCACACCGAGGAACTGCTGGCCCGGCTCGAATCCCTCGGCGAGCATGTCCATGCCCGCGCGGCGCGCGGCCCGCGCCTCGGTGGTGGGTTCGCTCGCGAGCGGCTGAGCGCGGCAGGACGGGGTGAGCATGGTGGCCGGGACGTCTTCGTTATCGGGGGCGGCGTCCCGGCCACTGCTCCGCCACCGTCTCGGGGTTGAGCAGCGGCCGGATGACGATCTCGCCGGTGGCCCTGTCGATGACCACGCACCCGGAGCCGACGGTGTCGGGCAGCACGCTGGGATCGTCGGAGTCGGGCTCATTCGCCCAGGCGACATAGCCCTCTTGAAAGGCATAAATCCTGATTTCGACGGCGGCGCCCGCGCTACGGACGCCGTTGAAGTACTCCTCTGCCACCGCCCTGGCCTGGTCCGGGTTCACAGCCGCCGCCCCTCCCTGTCGATCACGACGCAGAACACGCCGGTCACCGACTCGTACGGCGGCTCCACCGCCATGTGCCCCCGCTGCCCGTCGATCCAGATCACCTCGCCGTCGAAGTTCACCGCGTTCCACGCGTGGCTGCCCCCGGCCGGCCAGCGGTTGACGACCATGGCCGAGGAGCCGTGCCCCCCGGCCAGCAGCGCCTGCGCGATCGGGAGGTAGGCGTGGCGCCCCTGCCCCACGTACTGGAAGCGCTGTCCCAGCCACCGCTCCGCCCTGGCCACTCCCCCGGCCTCGCCGCTGAGCAGCGGCCTGCCGACCCGGTCGTACTCGGGCCGCCGGGGCGCGGCCACCGCCGGGGCTCCGTACCAGGTGGAGAGCACCGACAGCGCGCAGTCGATCGCGTTGGTGGCCCGGAACGGGTCGTCGGCCGGCCCGGTCCCGTTGATCAGCCTGATCCACATGCCGCGTGGGTCGGGGAAGCGGCGCGGGGTGCCCTGCTCGGTGACCGGGACGGCCCGCAGCATGTCCTCCTCGGTCTGCGGGTCAGGCCTGGCCAGGCCGCCCGCCACCCCGTACGGCCGGCACTGGTCCAGCCGGGCCGGCCCCCAGCGCATCCGCTCCCGCTCCCGGGGCACCGCCGCCGCCGGCACCTGAAACTCCAGCTCGAAGTCCCGCCACCGCTGCCCGTCCACGGTCACCACGGGGTTGTAGACCCCCGAGGCCAAACTCCACTCGCTCACCGGCTCCCCCGTCCCCCAACCCCTGGGAGCCAGATAGTAGAGCGGCTCCCAACGCGGCACGGCGGAGTTGACCATTTACAGGGGCGGCGGCCAGGGACTTTCTGTTCTCTGGGGGATTCAGCACGCTGACAGCGTGCTGAATCCCCAGAGAACGCAGCTTCCCCCGGGACACTCACAAGAGATCGTTTCCGACCCTGGCCAGGGGGCTGATTCATGCTCTGACCTGGTGAAATACGATTTCGCCTTTGAGGGGACTGCTTCACGGTGTCTCGCTGTGGATCACCAACACCGACCAGCGGCGGGCCATAAACGGGCCAGCGGCCCGCGCGGTTTTCCCTGCTCCTGCTCGGTGTGACGGCCGGGGCAGATGGCACATCCTTCCCGCGCGTCTTTCCCCTACCCCGGCCACCATCAAATCCGCGCGCCGCGCACTCCTTCTCATCCCGGAGCCAGAGCGCCCCCGCCGGAGGTACTGTTCTGACCGCGCGATGAATATTTCATGCCTTTCTTCTGCCGGCTCTGGGCTGGGCCTGCCTGCCTGCCGGGGTCATCTCACCACTGGCTCGCTCTCCGGTGGGATAGTTCTCCAAGGCTTTCATGATCTCGGGAGCCAGTGCCTCTGCCAGCGCGGGCGCCAGAGCATCGGCCAAGGCGGACGCGAGAGCCTGGGTGACCAGGAGTCTTTCGACGATCGACGCCATCGGCATCGTGCGCGGTGCCGACGCGATAACCGTTTCGATCAGGGTCGCCATGGAGTCCCCGCCGAGTACGCGGGTCTTCGTGGACTGGCCGGCCTCGCTGAATATGTCGCGGATGAGGTCGTCGATCAATGACTCCACCGGCTCATGTCCGGCTGGCTTGTCAGCGTCCTCCGTCGCCATGGTGTGCTCCTTTGCGGTTGATGTGAACCGTCCCCCAGTTGCCGATTTCGCCGGCGACTGGGGGACGGTGTCCTTACCTGTGACCGCTACCGGCACGCGAGAGCGGCGAGCAGGAGCGGGTTGTCGATGATGCCCTCTTCGCCCCCTTCGCGGCGGCGCATGAGCGCGGCGAGCAGGAGCGGGTGGCCAATCAGACTCCTACCGTGTTGCCTCCGGCGACGCATCAACATCGCGAGCAGAAGCGGGTGACCAATGCTGCCTTCCCCACCCTCCTCGCGGCGACGCATCAACGTCGCAAGCAGGAGCGGGTTGTCGATGATGCCCTCTTCGCCCCCTTCGCGGCGGCGCATGAGCGCGGCAAGCAGGAGCGGATGGTCAAGGCCGCCTTCCCCACCCTCCTCGCGGCGACGCATCAACGTCGCAAGCAGGAGCGGGTTGTCGATGATGCCCTCTTCGCCCCCTTCGCGGCGGCGCATGAGCGCGGCAAGCAGGAGCGGGTGGTCGAGGCCGCCTTCCTCCACCTCTTCACGGCGGCGCATGAGTGCGGCGAGCAGGAGCGCCCCGAAGGCGCGCTCTTCGCCCTCGCGCTCGGGTGCCTCGGTGGGTGCGGGGCGCTCCGTGGTTGTCGTCATATGGTTTCCCCTTCAGCGTTTGCGGTGCGCGCACCGTTTTCGTAAGAGCCATACGAACCGTACCCACGCCCAATGGGCCATATTCGCGAAACCGAACCTTTTAGATGCCGCCCGACCTGCCGTTTTGCTATATCAATCCCATTTTATTGCATCGCCAAGATGGGCGTGAAAGTGGACCTAAAAATAGCAACAAGAATTTCTTATTCGTGTTGCATTGAAAGCATCGTGGTCGGGATTTTATGTACACGTCTCCCTCGGGGTGGTGTTTCACGGCGTCACAGATGAAGTGGGCCGAGGCGTAGCTCCGCCGCACGCCGCACGACCACCTGTTCCCCTCCCACGTGGAGGGTCATCCCCTGCCCCGTCGTGCCGGGTATCCCATCCATCCGCTGCCCTGCGCAACGCCCGGCGGACCTGGCGGATCGCCGCCGCAACAACAGCTTCTTGCCCGCCGGTGAACCCTCGAACGCGACCGGTGCGAGGCGGAGTCAGACGCCGCGCTCTTCGATCGTGACCGGCTCCCCGGCGCCGCGTTTCGCGATCGAACGGACCGGCCCACAAGACCGACCAGGTAGATCGATAGGTTGGTTTGCCCGATGTCGCCCTGACACGGGCCGCAACGCAGGAACGGGAGACGATGACACTCGATGGCCGGATCAGTGCACTCGTTCTTCAGGCGTCTCGCCGGCTGAGCGATGCCTGTGACTCGGGCGAGGTGCCCGGAGCCGCACTCGCCGTCGCGGCCGGTGGGACGACCGTGCTCGAAGCCGCGTTCGGGCTGGCGTCGGTTGAGGACGGCGTTGCCGCCACGGTCGACACCCCCTTCAGCCTGGCCTCCGTCACCAAGCCCATGGTCGGCACCGCACTGGCCGTCCTGGCCGAACGTGGCGCGCTCGATCTGGACGCCCCGGTGTCGCGTTACCGGCCGCTGCCCGGCCACGGAACGGTCCCCACCCTCCGGCAGGTCGCCAACCACACCGGTGGTTTCCCGACGTTCCTCAGATTCTTCTACGGCGACGAGATCGATCGGGCGCCGAGCAAGAACGACCTGCTGCGAGCCTACGCCCGCGTCGTGTTCCCGCCGGGAGTCCGGCAGACGTACTCGAACGTCGGCTACGAGCTGCTCGGCGCGATCATCGAGGAGGTCACCGGCTCTCCGCTGGCGGATGCGCTGTCCGAGCTGGTCTTCGAACCGTTGGAGATGCGGTCGGCCCGGTTCGGTGAGCCGGACGGCGGCCTCGGCGCCGCCCGGCGCCACACCTCGTCGGGATCGGCGTACCCGCCCTACGTCACCGGGCACGGCGCGGCGGCGGAGGCCTGGTGCAGCGTCCGGGACCTGCTCCGCTTCGGGCTCGCGCACGCGGGCGGCACGAGCGCCCTGCCCGCCGAGGCGCTTGCCGCGAGCCACCATCCCACCGCTCCGTGGCCCGGCGCCGACGGCTACGGGATCGGCTGGGGCGTGCGGCGCCACGGTGATCTGTCCATCGCCTTCCACGGCGGCAGCATGGGCGGGGTGGCCGCCTACCTGGTCGCGGTCCCCACCGCGGGGATCGTGATCGCGGCCCTGGCCAACGTGCAGAGCGGCAGGGAACTGCTGATCTCGGTGACCAACGACATCCTGGCCGCCCTGCTGCCGGGTTTCACACCGCTGACACGCGCCGACGGTTCACCCGACGGCGACCCGCTCTCCGCACCGGCCGCCGAGGTCGGCGGCGAGTGGTCGGGAAGCCTCGACCTGCCCTCGGGGGCGGTGCCGCTGTTCCTGTCGATCGCCCCGGACGCCTCCGGCACCGCCAGGTGGAACTCCACCGAACATGCGATCACCGGGCTGCGCGTCACCGAGTCCTCCGTCACCGTGGAGCTCGACGGCCTGGTCGACACCCCGGACCTGGCCGCACGACCGCACGCCCCGGCCCTCTGGCTGCACCGTACGACGGCGGGGCTCACGGGCGGTCTCGCGGCCGTCGGCCTCCAGAACGCCGACCACCCCCTGCAGCCCGACATCGTCGTCTGGCCCGCCTCAATCCGACGGGCCTGACCCGGCCGGCATTCCCTTCCTGTCCACCTGCGAGCGGAGGTACCCATCAAACCCCGCTTTCATTTGGTTACTCTGCTCCGTGGTGAGAGCCGAGGGGGAAGGACTCCATGACCTCTCGGGCCGTCAGTCCATCTGGGTTCGCCCAGTTCTCCTTTTGAATGCCGTAGATTCGGAACGCCAAGCAGACGGCGCAGCGCCCGGCACTTCCTCAGCGCCATTCACGTTTGGCCGGTTCGAGCAGGGCCTCGGCCAGTATCCGGGCCAGCCAGTCCTGGAAGTCGCCCACGCTCCAGCCGCAGATCTCGGTAAACCGTTCGAACAGCTCGAACGAGGTCAAGGCGTAAATCTGATCGGCGGCCCGCTCGACGGTCAGTCCGGTGCGCAGCGCGCCGATCGCGGCCAGATCCTCGGCCGGGCCCCGGCTGCCTACCAATCGCTGCTGTTCGGTACTTGCCAACAGGTCACTCAATCCGGCATCGGCGGCTGCGGCGGCGCGCAGCACGCGATGCACCGGGCCGACGCGTTGAAAGATCGTCACAGCCATCGCCGCGAACATGGACAGTTTCCGCACCGGATCAGGCTCGGCGATGATCGCCTGCACCTGCGGCCGGGCGCTCTGCGGGATGGGTTGCGCGTCGCCGGCCAGAGTGACGTCGTAGACGACCTTCGCCAGGCCGGGCTTGCCGCCGGGGCAGGCCGAATACAGGGTCTGTACGACGACGCCTGCGGCCTGCGCCACGTCGGCCATCGTCGTAGCGGCATAGCCACGCTCCAGCATGAGTGTCCGGGCGGCCTCGGCGATCCGCAGCCGGGTCGCCTCGGCATTCTGACGCCGCAGGTCGCTGACGTATCGCCGCTTGGGTTTCTCGCTCATCGGGAACCATCGTGCCAGAGTATTGACTAGAATATATTCAAATGAAATGGTGCTGATCTAGCCAATTTGTAAGGCTCAGTACCGGAGGTGGACCAGCATGCGTCCCTTGCTGCTGGAGATCATTCGAACGACGGCGACGTTACTAGTCGGCCTGTTCGCCGGCGGTGTCTTCTTCACCGTGCTCGCTCCGTCGCTGCGTGGGCTGCCCGGCCCCGCCTACGTGCGGTATTGGCAGGCACTCAACACCGACTACGGCCGTGCCATGCCGGTGCTCCTGCTCACCTGCCTCGCGCTGCTCCTGGCGACGTGCGCACTGTCGTACCAGCGTGGTTGGCTCGTCTTCGGACTCGGCATCGCCGCCCTGCTGCTGGTGACGGGCACGATCGTGCTCACGGTGACCCAGCTGGAGCCGCTCAATCAGCTCGCGAACTCCTGGAATGCCGATCAGCCGCCGACCGGCTGGGCGGATGCCCGCGAACGCTGGTGGAACCTGCACACGGCACGCACTGTGATGGCGGTGCTGGCCTTCGCCGGACTCCTGATCGCCCAGGCGGTCGACCGGGGCAGCAGCAAAGCCATCAATACCGCAGATTCGGCCATACAGCCCGCGCGGGTCTCCAGTTGATCCTGACGGCTACAGCGACCATTTCGAATCGCGATCGTCCCTGCGATCATTCAGCAGGTAGAGCGAACAGCCGGGTAATGCGCTCATCGAAGAGCAGGACACCAATTCAAGGGGCCGACACGCTGTCGCGTCCGAAGCCGACCAGGCCCTACTAGGGGACGGAGGACTGGTACGAGCCGCGACGCGATGGTCTACGACGTATGGCGCATCGGTACGCCTCATTGGAGAAAGGTATTGGTTCGCGAACCTTCGAGATGGTTGCTGGAGATAAGCGAAGGGACCGACAGGTCATATGCCTGCGGTCCCCTCGGGTGAGATCCACTGCACTGGTCTCACCGTGCCTTTCCACCGCCCGCCCGTGTTACCAGACCAAGCTGACGGTTGGCGACACGTCCGAGCATGATGCGCCAGGCGCCAAGGCTTACACCATGCCCTGCGGCCACCGCATGATCTTTAGTTGTCTTCACAAACTCCGGATGACCGCGCGGTAGCGCTGTGGCGCTGGTGCATCATCAGTCACCCCACGCCCAATTCCTTCCTGACGCGAAGTGCCACTTCGTCGATGCTTCCGATTCCCCGCCACGCACCTTCCAGCTCTTCATGGCCCCCTACAAGTTTCGAGCCGCTATCGAAAATCACTCCTTGAGGGTCAGCCGTCGCCAGAATGGCTCCGTCCGGTAGGCCGTTCCTCGCTCCTTCGATCCGGGGAGCTTGTCTTTGGTCCGGAAAAAGGAAGAGCATCACCTTCGTGTCGACGGGTATAGCTTTCCGGAAGTCATCGAGAGATGTGCGAGGTATTCCGCTGCGGTAGAGACCGCCTTGATCCAGGTCCAGGTAAACGCGGCCATCGCTGACAAGCCCCCTGTCTTTTATTGTCGAGTCGACACGGACGCGCATGACGACACGCTTGTCCGGGTATGGATCTTCTGGCATATCGTATATGTCTCTCCCTTGCTCGAACCCTTCGACGCTGCCAATGATTATGCTTTCGTGGTCCCGAGACTTTACCAGTTCTTCGGGTGTACCCATATGGGGGTAGTCGAATTTACCTGATCTAAGTGGCGATGTATCTATTTTGCTTTGCGTCTCGATCGCTTGCGCACTTCTTTCTGCTGAAGGTTGTGATGCGCCTTCGCTTCCGCAACCCAAGGTTGCGAAGATGGGTAGCATCAGAGCGATCGCGAGATGGGGTTTCAATGATTTCAAGTGACACTCCCCGGGCGGCGTTATTTGCTAGAACCAGGCGTCGACATGAGCGATGTGATGATAATTATAAGTTCGAGTCCACAGCTCTCCGTCTGCCCACAGGCCGTCCCGCATGCAGTCAGCACCCTCCGGGGGCACGACCATCTCGCTGTAATGTGCCAGGCCGACAGTGTGTCCGATCTCATGGCAGGCGGTCTTGGTGTATTGGTTTTCTGCGCGCAGATAGGCCGCGCCGTCGATTCTGTTCTTGTCGACTACCGCACGGAATCTGTCGCACCGCTCCTCGTAAGGAGGGTCCCAATAGATGTCGCAGTCGGTGCCTCCAAACTTGACACCGCCCAACCCGTAATTCATCCATACTACATCGGTCTGTCCGGCCCCACTGAGGTTGCATGTCGTGTGGAGCTGAGTTACGGCGTCGGTGTACCCATTGAGATAAGATATAGCTGATTCCATATTATCTCTGAGGTTGCTCGGAACGGTTCCGGCGTAGCAGTAGATGTGATTTCCCCCGTCTGGATGGTTCCCGTCGAATGGCCACGTGTCCGCGTTTGCGCTGGGAGCCAGTACTGCAAGACCGGATATGAACATTAGTAATGCTGCAAGGATTCTGACTAGTTTGCCAATGGAATTTCTTGCCATTCTTTCCAAGGTAACGCCTTTCTGGAGAGGGGGTGTCCCGTGAATGCGCTATAAGATCATGCCTATCAGAACTAATTGTCGGCCTCAAGATCGAACATTGTTGCGAGATGATCACTGACGGTAATATTTTGGCGGCCCGTGGATGGATTTATCAAAATTTACCAACAAGATCAATGCCGATTTATTTTAAATTCCTTCCTTTGTGGTGATCGTCAAGTTACGGCAGCTACTTTTTTATGTCTTTACAGTAAGGAGGCTTGGGGATTATTGAGGCTGAACTGGTGGTGCCGTAGCTGCCGATATGCCTCAACCGCTGGAGTGGGTTGACATCACGAGGCATGTATGGGGTGGTGAGTTGCCCGCAAGACGAAGAACTTTCCATGCAGAACCTCAGAGCTTGTCGGAGCCGAGCTGCTCAATCGCCTTGGTGTAGCGGTCGGTCACATGGCCCTGCGCCGCTGCTTGAAGCTCGCCCCTCAGGAGCCGGCCGACGCGCAGCGGGAGCTGTTCAGCGCGCCCACATCGGAGCACGCCTCGACCGAAGACACCTGAGGAGCGATCCGGTCCGGGTGCTCGCACCGAAGGACGGCGTCCTCATTGGTCACGGGCTCAGATCACCTGCCGGTTCCGAGGCGGTGCCGGAAGCCGCCGTCGAGGCGCTGGAGGGCTGTTCGGGATGTTCGCTCGCTACAGCGTCGGAGCGCGGGAGGGTCAGCTGTTCCTGGGGCTGGCGTTCCAGGGCCTGCAGCCTCCTGGCCTGCCCGAGCAAAATCCGCCGCTGTTCGTCGGGCATACGCTTGATCTGCATGACCTCCCGCAATGCGTACGCGGCTTCGGGCATGTGGCCTTTGTTGATCAGCCAGACGATGAGCTGCGGGCCGCCCCACCACTGCCCGCTGCGCCAGTAGGCCTCAGCGCGTCGCCGATGTCGGTCGTCATCCGGGGTTCGGTCGCCGGGATGGCAGGCGGGGCAGAGGGCGGGAGGTTTGCCGCCCGGTGAGGTTCGGCGGGCGAAACAGCCGGCGGTGGGCCGGGATGCCGGTGCCCGTCTTGAAACGCTCCCAAAATCCCATGTATGCCCTCGCCATCGGGTACCGAGACTTCTGCCATCCCACCGGACGGTACGAAGCCCCGCCCGGGGTGGCTAGTGCTCCGTTCCTCAAAGCAGGTCGCGAACGCGTGCCCGAAACCCCGAGGCTGTCGAGGTGGCCTTTCCGGCGTCCTGAGTCAACGTGGATCTGTGCGTCCGATGAGGAACGTCGCACTCGGCTTGACGCTGGAGTTCGGGGAAGCGAGCGATCCAGAGAGCTCGGACGGGCAGCGGTAGCATCAACTCCGGCCAGACTCTGCGCAGCATCGCGGCGTTCGTCACCTGGTCTCCTTCGAGTGGGACTTGGCGGCCGACATCCTCGGATCGAAGAGCTTCCTCATGGCCTGGCCAGGGTGAGAAGGCCGCAGCCGTAGGCTTTCGCTCGGCCGATGCCCGTGGTGAAGGCCGCCCAGAAGGCATCGGGGTCGGTGATCACGAGGCGGCCTTCGAAGCGCACCGGCGTCACGGTCACCTGCCCCTTGGCCCGACGCCCGCTCCCCCGAGGCAAGGTGTTGACCCGGATGTCCGCCTTCCCCGAACCGCTCTTTTCGATCAGGAAGCCGTGCCGATCGCCCTGCTGGTCGAGCCACTGGAGCTGCCCCTCGGGGTCGCTGATGGGAACGCGCTTGCCGCGCGGCCTGTCCGTTTCGGAAATCCGCTCGCTCGGGATGCTCCGGGTCGCGCTGGCGACCAGCCGGAACGAGAATCGACGGCCCGCATGCAGGATGTCCCGTATCTCGCTGAGGTCCCGGGTCCTGGCCTGCTCCGCAAGGTAACCCGCAGGCAGTCTGGACCAGACTGGCGGGGTCTCCGACTGCACGTAGAGCACGGGAGGTCGCCCGGGATCCGCGTCCCAGCGCCAGAGGACGCCGTGGGCCAGACGGCCGGGGCCTTCAGCCTCGCCAAAGCCCTCCATGACGCGTCGATGGACCTGCTGGAGGTCGGCCAGATCGCGCAGGACATCGGGAGAGATCAGGTTGGGGGCGAGGCGGCTCAGGTGCATGCCTGTTCCTTGAGACTGGGCAGCAGGTCGAGGGTAAGGGGCACGAAGTCCGTACGGACGTAGCGGGGGGCGAACTGCCGGTTGCCCCAGGCGAAGGAGACCGGATGGTCGTGCCGCAGGTGGGCGCTCGGGCTCGGCTCGCTGTCGCAGCTGATCCGGAGCATCTGTGGCTTCCCCGATTCGGCGTCGTGACGCGCTTTCCTGACGGCCTGCGCTCGCCGTTCGAGCCACGGGTGTTTCTTGATCGCC
Source organism: Streptosporangium sp. NPDC006013 (assembly GCF_040614275.1). Classification (NCBI taxonomy): domain Bacteria; kingdom Bacillati; phylum Actinomycetota; class Actinomycetes; order Streptosporangiales; family Streptosporangiaceae; genus Streptosporangium; species Streptosporangium sp. NPDC006013. Next base: position 19,833 of record NZ_JBEXUE010000067.1, on the reverse strand, counting down.
TCCGTGGCGGGCAGGTCCGTCAGCCCGAGGAACAGATCCGGTGGAGCGGCGAATGCCTTCCGTCCGAGGAAGAGCGGGAACACCGGCTTGGCGAGACCTTCCGCCGCCTGCTCGATGTGCTCGGCCGAGCCTTCCAACGCTACGAGGAAGCAGGCGTCGGCGAGGTAGTGCCGCTCGGAGACGATGGTTCGGGACGACTTGCCGTCGGTGGTGGGGACGTTCTGGGTGGTGTGATAGTCACGCTCCACCTGCCCCTCACGGTCACAGCGGACGGCCATGCCGAAGGCTGCCAGGTGCCTGATGTCACCGTCGCGGGGCACTCCGAGCGCGGCGGCCAGCAGGCCGACGATGCCTGACTTGCTGGGCTCGGTGCCGGTGTCACGGCGTTCGAAACGCGACTGCACTCCCCAGGACTGGAGCGGCGCGTCGAGGCCGAGCAGGAGCGTCGCGGTGCTCATGCCAGTGCCCGGGTGATGTCGTCGACCATCTCTGTCACCGTGCGGACCTGCGTCAGCTCGGTGTCCACCTTGGCGTCGATGGAGAGAAGCCGGGTGGCGACGATGTTCTCGTCCCCGTACGCGGTGGCGATCCGGTCGAACTGGCTCAGGAACGCATCGGCGGACGCCTGGATGATGCCCTTCTGGAAGGTGCCCTTGACCGGGTCGGCGAAAGCGTTCGCCAGGTTCCAGACACCGTGCCGGCGGACGACGGCCAGGATCAGCGAGGGCGGGTTGTGCGCGGCCATGGAGTTCTGCTTGCCGCTGGGGATCGCGTGAATGAACGCCTGAAGCCAGGCGCGAGCCGCCTGGTGGACGAGGTCGGGGTCTTCCGGCAGGTTCTTACTGAACTGCACCAGGTCCAGGTTGGCGTAGCGGTAGTAGCAGGCCGCGTTGAACTCGACGGTCCCGATCATGTCCGCGCCGCTGTCGCCGTCTCGCTGCAGATCGTCGACAGCGGTGAAGTAGTCGTACTCGCCCGCGACCGCATGGGTGGAGATGGCATGGGCGACCTGGCTGGCCGCGTCCACGCTAAAGTCTTTGTTGTTCGCGATCATGCGTCCGAACAGGGCGATGTCGACGGCCTTGGAGGCGTCGATCAAGTCGTACAGCCCGGCGATCTCGGTCTTCTTCTTGCTCTTGGCCTTGGCGGCGCCGGCCTTCGTCTCCTTTGCCTCCTTCGCCTTCTGCGGGACGAGGGCGAGCAGCGCGTCGTAGTTGCTGTCGCACACCTCCGCGAGGAGTTCCACCGCATTGGAGCGGAGGAAGAGCGAGTACTTGCTGTTGTTGTCCTTGTCGGTCGGCAGCCCCAGCTCCTCCAGGGCCGCACCGGCCACGGTGCGCGCCTCGGCGAGGTCGTGCCCCCGATCCGCGAGAAGCTCCGCGGCCTTGTCCGCGAAGTCCTTGCTCCGCTTGCCGGTGGTGATGCCGTAGTCCGGCAGGAGAAGGCGGGCCGACCTCTTGAGGCACTGGCTGGAGATCCGCGCCCGACGCACATCGCCGAAGACGGCCGACTTGGGCGCTCCGCTGTCGTCCCTGTTCAGGTTCGATGGAGCGAAGGACTGGAGGATGTGCAGTTCAATGATCATGATGTCTCCTCGTCGCCGGAGAGGCTGACGGATCGGGCGTATGCCGTGTGTGCCATGCGGTCGTAGTCGCGAAGCCAGCGCAGGCGGACGCTCTCCCCGTAGGTGAGCCCGTCATGACGGAACTGGGTGTTCTCCCAGTTGAGGACGTCACGGAGAAGCTGCGCGTAGTTGATCGAGACACCGTCGAGCAACGTGACGGCCTGGCGGAGATGGTGGTCGAGACCCGCCCGAGGGGATCCGAGCAGGACCTTGAGACGGGTATCCGTGGGACAGGAGTCGGCGTCGCCGTGCTTCTGCGCCCTGTACACGCCGAGGGAGGCTCCGAGGCTGCGGTGCGCGGAGGAGTGTTCGCGGTGGTCGGCGAAAAGCCCGGCAGTAAGGAAAACATCGGCCATCTGCTTTTCGGTGACCCAGTCCGGCAGTACGGCCAGGAGAGGCGAAACGGCTCCGACCGAGGGAAGCTGACCCGTCTTGTAACGGCGCAGCTCGGCCAATGCTCCCAGATCCCCCTTACCTCCTCTCGCCTGCACGAGTGCTTTGAGAGCACCGGCGAAACGCTCCGCCCACCGGTCGGACTGAGGATCGTCGCTGGTCATGCGGTCACTCCAGGGGCGGCATCGAATGTGGCGAGGGCTCTGCGGAGCCGGAATGTGACGGTGTTGGCCACCTTCGCGCGGATGGCGAGGTTCCGCGTGCTGGTGGTGCCGGTGGCCAGCATCCGGTTGAGCGCGCTGGTCGCGGCGGCCTCCACCGCACGCCTCCACGACCGCTTCGCCTCCTCGTACTCTCCCTCGGCCAGCAGGTGAGCCAGGCGGTCGTACTCGGGAGTGAGGGCGGCCCAGTAACTGGCGAGCTGGACCGGCCGCCAGTCTCTTTTCTTCTCCTCCTGGAGTTCGATGCGGGTCTTGAACTCGCCACGCAGCCGCCGCGCCTGCTCGAAGAGCAGGCTTCCCACCTCCTCAGCGGTACGGAGGGCGAACTCCAGGACGGTAGCGGCCTCCGTCTCGGCGGGGTCGAGCAGACGTGCGGGGAGCACGATGTCCTCCGCGGCCCAGGTGATGAGCTTGGACTGCTTGTTGACCAGGCCGTAGGCGGTGACCGGGATGAGCTGCGGCAGCTTCAGTCCCGCGGCCTTCTGCGTCTCCCTCAGCCACGCGAACGTCCTCGGCGGGACTCCGCCCCGGGGTTCGAGAGCGCCCGAGCGCGCGACCAGCGCGTTGGCACTCCGCCAGAGCGCCCGTTCCCGGTCGATCCGGAGCGGTGTCACCTTGTCGCTGTAGAACGCCATGTGCTGATCGACATGGCTGAGCTGGAATTCCTTGTGCAGGGAATCGCCGGGACAGATGACGACCTCGCCGATCGCGACGCTTCCATCCTCGTTCTGGGTACGGCGAAGCCAGACACGGCGCGACTGCCAGGTGAGCAGGGCGGTCCAGCCCGTTGGCACGACCGCCTTGCGGGGCATGGCCGAAAGCTGCGGGCGTTCCCACGCGGGGGCATCGCCGGCCAAGGTGTTCATCGGTCGCCGCCCTGGCTCGTACGCGGGGAGGTTGAGCATGAGGGTCTCGAAGACCGTCGTCCCTCTCACGAGAAAGACCGCTCCGCGAGCGCAGGGTGCGGCGGTCGATGACCTGTCCTGCGTCGCCCCCGGAGTCTTGGTCCCGCCCAGGTCGAATGCCTGCACGGTGACCAGCCAGCGAGCGGCTTCGGCGGGGGTGAGCGTCACGCGGGTGTCCGACGTCGTGTGGTCAAACAGGGTGACGTTGTTTCCGGACGATTTATAGGGCACCAACAGCGCCGCCGATTTGGGCTGGGCCGTCGCGAGCTCGCGGCACTGGTAGAACGGCTCGTCCCCGAACAAGTCGAACCGATGCCTCAGCGGCCCCAGGTAATCGAGGATCTGCTCGATGGGAAACTCTCTGGCCTGCCAGATCTGCTTCCAGACGGCGCCGTCAATCCGCTTGAGAGCCCGATGAAGCACGGCGATGGCCAGCCGGTAGAGAGCCGCTGTCATCGTGGGAGACTCTCCCCCGATCCCCGGCAGCTTGTCCGCCTGCCTGAACAGATCGATCAGGGAGACGTCGTCGGCTTGGCCGAGGATGGGAATCCACCGCTGGTCGACCAGGTTGAATGACTCCATGCTCCTGTTCCCAAAGAGTCCTGGATAGACAAAGAAAGATCTACGTGAGCAGGCTAGAGATCCCCGGCACGAAGAACCTTGAGAATGCCGAACCGCTCTGCCCGCTTGACGTGTCGACCCCAGCGCTGTATAGATCGGCCCCAACCCCACCAGGGGTGTGGACCAGAGTCGTGGATCGCACACGCACCCGAATCCGAACATGCCCCGCAGCGCGGGGGTCATGAAGGAGCCTTGGCTCCTTACCTCAGCTTGCTCGCCTGGAGTCCGAGGGTCTCGTCGTAGGTGACCTCGTAGCTCCCGATCTGAGCCTTGCCTCCTCGCAGGACGAGATCTCTGTGATCGCGGAGCCAGGGCGTCCACCGCCAAGCCGAGCAGGGTTCGCGGCCAAGCAGTTCCCTGGCGAACGCGATCGGCGTGGACACCGACAGCGACGACTGGATGAGCGCTTGCTCCATCCTGCGGTTGGGGCTCTTCTTCAGCGAGAAGTCATCGCCGCCCGTGACCGGGCGGACCACGCCTTCGCTCACCTCCTCCAGCAGGACGATGTTCACGGAAGGCAGGCCCAGGCGGGTCACCTGCGAGTCCTTCTCTTCGTTCTCGGCGAGCTCGGTCATCAGGTGCAGCTTGTCCCCATCAGGACCGGGGACGCACCGGTTGCCGGCCAGCAGTTCCTCGGCCTCGCGCTTGCTCGTTTCCTCCTCGACCGCCGCCGCATAGGCATCGATGTCCGCCGGGCCAAGGTTCGATGGCTTGTCCTCGCCGTAGACCTCCTCGGTCAACGTACGGATGTCGCCGGGCAGGTTGATCTCCGCTTGCCCCTTGTCCCGGAGGTTCTTCAACGCGTACCAGGACGCGATGAGCAGACGGGCGCCGTAAACAATCTTGCTCTCCTCCGGGAAGTCGACCGGATCGACACCCGTCACGCCGGTGACGACGAGCGTGGGGGCGACGAAGCCGCGTCTGGCCTCCAGTGCACGCTCGTGGCGGTGCAGACGACCGGCCCGCTGGAGAAGGAGGTCGATGGGCGCGTGGTCGGTGACCATGAGATCGAAGTCGATGTCGAGGCTCTGCTCGACCACCTGGGTGGCGATGACGATCTTTCTCTTGGGCCGCCTTCCCTTCTTCCCGAACAGCCGCAGCACCTGCCGCTCCAGCTCGTGCCGCCGGGCGTGGGGGAAGCGCGCGTGGAAGAGGATCAGGTCTCTCTTCGGGACGCGCGCCTTGCGTAACGCCCGGTAGAGCGACTGGGACCGGCCCACCGTGTTACGGATCACCGCCACGCACCCGCCGTCGGCGGTCACCGTGGCCAGCCACCGGGCCAACTCCTCGTCACTGTCGTGCACGTGGCCGAAGTCCAGGCTGACCGGGCTGTCCTGCGGCGGATCCGGCTGACGGCAGCTCAGGGCGATGGCCGTACCCCAGCTCACCAGCGGGTACGGCGCCTTGTCGGCTCCTGTGGGCTCAGCGGCCGGAAGGTTCCCCCTACCGGCACCTCGCTGCCAGGCCCTTATCAACTCCAGCCGTCGGCGAGACGGAAGCGTGGCGGACAGCAGCACCACCGGGACACCCTGACGGCCCAGCCACTCAAGGACCCGGTCGAGAATCGTGGACATGTAGAGGTCGTAGGCGTGCACCTCGTCGATCACGACCACCTTGCCCGCCAGGCCGAAGTGCAGGACGGCGTTGTGCCGGATCCGCAACCCGGCCCGGAGGATCTGGTCCACGGTGCCCACCCCGCAAGGAGCGAGAAGCCCCCTCCACCGGGCCGTGAACCACCGGGAGGCCGACACGTCCACCCCGGCGTCGCCGGTCGCCTTCCGGCCGTCCTGAGCGTGGATGCCGGACGGAGTGATCTGTGCGCGGACACGGGGGTCGTCCTGCGCGAGAAGCTTGAGGAACTCGTCGTTGAGCCCGGCCGCACCGTGCACCAGGTGAAGGAGTGCGTCCGAGGCCGAGTGCAGGCCGAGGAAGGTCTGCAGCCGGTCGAGCATCTGGTTGCTGGTCGCCTGGGTGGGGAGAGCGAAGAAGAAACCGCTCAGCCCGAGCCGCCGGGTCCACTCGGCCACGGCGTACTGCGCGATCTCGGTCTTCCCACCGCCCATCGCATCCTCGACGATCACGATGCCCGGCTCGTCGAACATGCCCTCGCCGGCCATCTCCATGACCGTCCGCTGGGCGGCGCGAGGCTGTGCGTCCTTGGGCAGGAGGTCCGGAAGCGCCCGCTGAGCGGGCCGCCACCGCGCCCACCCCAGCGCGTCGATCGCCTCCTCGGCCTGCTTCCTGCTGACCTTCACGTAGTCATCGAGATCGACCTCCACCCCGACGTACGGAAACAGCTGCTCGTCCGAGGCGATCCAGTCGCTCACGGCCGTCAGCCCGGCGAGAAGCACCGCACCGGGGACATCCGGCTCCCAGCCGGACAGCGACATGTCATCGATCCCCAGGCGCTCCGCAAGCTCGCCGAGCAACTGGTCACGGAGCTGTGCCCAGTCGGCCCCGCCCAGCACCATCCCGTCACCGCTGGCGTTCTTCAACAGGTCACGACGCCCCTGGTTGAAGAACTCACCGTGGTGACCACCGGCCGCGACAGCGAGCAGATCCGCCGTAGCAGGGGCGAGCCCGAACTGCCGAACGAGCCAGTCACGCAGATGAACATCGGTCATCAACCCATGCGGGACCTTCCCTCCCAGGGATTCCCAGAGCACCTGCGGAATCCGCGACGGCGCCTCTACGGGAAGCAGGTCGTCACGCTTCATCTGCCAGCACGAGCACTTGCCGATGTCATGCGCACCGGCGACGAACGCGATCGCCAGCCGTACGGCGGGCTCCTCAACCCCCTTGCCGAGCCTGCCACCAAAAGACCCCGGCAGCCCCACCTCAAGCAGTCGGAGCGCGACATGCGCCGTATCGATCATGTGACAAATCAACGGATGCGGGATGTCCCCCTTCCCCGCCTTCCCCCAGACCCAGCGCATCGCCCCTCCCACGGGTAGCCGGTCCATGACCGTGTGCGGGAGACCGTATTGCCCAGCACCGACATTTCCAGGACCGGAGCAACCCGTACGCTCAAAGAAGCCACAATGATCGACACAGCCCCCAGAATCAGCAGATCGCCTGGCTCCGCCCATCCCCGACAACTACGATCAAAATCGACGGCTCCTGCCGCATGCACTTGATAAAAAACCGGCCCCCACGCCCACAAGGCCGCAGCTCACGAAGTGTCGGCCCCGCACACGCGGGGGTGATCCCCATGAACGGTACGAGCTGCATTCAGACAACGCGTCGGCCCCGCACACGCGGGGGTGGTCCCAGGTCCCCCTCCGGACGCTCGGGTCGGGGCCTGTCGGCCCCGCACACGCAGGGGTGATCCGCTCGGCGAGGACTCGGATGAGTTCAAGCTGGCGTCGGCCCCGCACACGCGGGGGTGGTCCCTCCTTCGAGGGCGGGTCTGACGCCACCCAGATGTCGGCCCCGCACACGCGGGGGTGATCCGCCCTTGTAGGAGGCGACGGCGGCGTTTGCGGCATCGGCCCCGCACACGCGGGGGTGATCCGCGACAAGCGTAGGGAGCGCGGCCGCCATGGTGGTCGGCCCCGCACACGCGGGGGTGATCCCTCCCGAGGGCCATTTCCAGACGTCACCGCAGTGTCGGCCCCGCACATGCGGGAGTGATCCCGTGGGATCCCACTCCTTGCGATCCCGGCCGATGTCGGCCCCGCACACGCGGGGGTGATCCTCCTCGGGACGCCGGCGGCCTCGCAGCGCCGTTGTCGGACCCGCACACGAGGGGAATCCCCCTCAGTCGAACCATGAGATCGACAGTGGCGGGATGGAATAGAACGAACAGGTATCCGTTGTGATCATCTGTGTTCACGGATGCTCTGAGTAGGTGCGGCGGCACGGTATGGGGGAAGGCCGCGTCGCCGCACCAGCTTAGGGAATGCGGTGAGTTGTCCGGCGGGGTGGTCGCTGCGGTTGGATCACCAGGAGGGTGTCGCTGAGCACGGTGATCGTGATGGAGTCGGCCGTTGGGAACTCGCAGTAGAGCGCGATGGGGTAGACGGGAGGATTCCACCAGCGTTGGCCCCCGGCGAGCGGTTCGAGGTCTGCGACGCGGGCCCAGAGCAGGCCCGTGAACCGGCGGCCCTGCCGCTGCCACTCCTCTCCCCGTACCGGAGTCGTCACGAAAGGTCTGTTTGAATCGCGCTCGAACAGTAGGGCGTGGCCGTTGCGCAGGTCCGCTGCGGGCCGCACAGCGGGTCCTTGGTCATGGACACCCGTACGAGCGGCGATGTCCTCGATCTGGACGGTCATGGCCGCGTGTCCGGCCTGGCCGCGAGGATCAGCTCCACCACCCGCTCGGGGTGCTCGCTCCGCACGGCCTGCAGGTCGGACCCGTTGCGCAGGGAGATCAGGTAGCAGCCCGAACGTGGTCCGACGGTCACCACGGCCACACGCCGCCCTTCGGGGCCTATCACGGCCAGTTCGGGCGGATACCGGTCCATCCGCGACCGAGGATAAGGCCGATCCGGACAGATGAGGGCGTCCAGACGGTTGCCATAGAGCGAGAGACAGATCGTCTGATGGCGGCGAGCACGAATCCCCCGCTCGATCAGCAGTAGCTGCACGACCGCCAGCGCCCTGTCATGACTTTCCGCCGTGGCCTCATCGACCACCTCTTGAGATTCAGCCGGTGCCGTGCGCCGTATCACCCGTCCTCCAAAGGTCGAATCCGGAAAGCGAGCACTTGACCACTCGCTGTTACCGCGACCTTAGAAACGGTCAAGGGGTCTGCTGTGCACAGCTTGTGCACAGCAGACCCCTTGACACACCGACCCTTCAGACGGTCATGCGCCCTTGCAGCGCCCGCAGCGGTTCCGGAATCTTGCGATGGACTCGTACGAGCTGGCGGACCGTCTCCCTTGCCGAGGGGTGGAAGCGCGTCATCTGCGGCGCGGTCCGCTCGGCGTTGATCATGCGCTTGAGCGCCCTGTCGTTGTCGTTAACCCACAGATGAGCCCTTGCCATATCGATCTCGTGGTGCGCCCTGCGCTCGTCATTGTTGTCCGGTCCGGACAGGTCGACGCCTTGGTCCAGCCGGATGGCCTGATCGAAATCACCCAGTTCGACGGCCACCGCACACCCGTGAATTGCGGCATTCCCCGGGTTCATCTGCAGGCCGTAGGGGTCGCGACGATCTCTCGGGCTGATCCGTGCCGCCGCCTCGGTCGCGGTCCCGTGGTGCTCCCAGGCATCCACTGCCTTCCCCGCTCTCGCGGCGGTGATGGCCGCGTTCAGATGCAGCGCCCCAAAAACCTCCGTTGACACCGGGTTATCCTGATCGACTTTACTCATGGCCTGCTGGACCATTTTGAGGGCGACATCCCAGGAACCCATGGTCATCAGCAACCGTGCCCGGCCCAGGGTGACCACATGCGGCAGATATGGATCTTCCGCACGCTGCGCGGAGACCGTCGTTCGTTCCACCACGACCTGTGCCAGGTCGTTGTAGCCAAGGCGGCGTACCAGGGATCCAGCGAGCGCTTGAGCACGGTTGAGCAGACGCCAGGCACGAACCGTATCCAGTTCCATGACCTGAACCGTCAACTCCTCCAGGAGCGCAGGCAGCAGAGCGCCGAGCTGGGCGTACGACACAGATTTCTGAAGCTTCTGAAGCGCGACCACCTCAGCCGCCAACTCGTCGAGCGTTCGAGGAGGCATGCCCAGTTCGGGTGCGACGTCCACGTAGGCCAAGGCCACACGGATGGCGGGAATCGCCGCGTGCACGGCGTCACTGCGCTCGTCGGTGCCCCGGTACGGTTGCCCGTTGATCTCCGCCGGATCCACCGAGCAGGCCCGTGCGACAGCGGCGACGAGAGACGGGGTGGCGGGCCTGGCGCCCGACTCAACCTTGGCGATCAAGCTCCGAGAGACATGCGCGAGCCCGGCCAAGCCTTCCTGGGTAAGATTCCGAAGCTTCCGCGCCTTGGCTATCCGCTCCCCGGTGTGCTCGCTACGCTCGGCGTACGTCAGGTCAGGGTTCCAGTCTTGCCCGGTCATCTCGGTGCCTTCCTCGCGACTGCGCGGCGTCTCCACGATAACGAGCCACCCCTGTCAACGAGGGAAACATTCCCCTTCCGCCAGGCATTGACCGAGGCCAGCGCATCAACACGGGCAGCGGACAGATGAACAAAAACGATCTGGATACTCAATCAACCGGCCTGCCCCACTTGATAATCTTGCGACCCGCCTCAATCCCTCCCCGACTTCGCACGACCACGACGGCCACACTCAAGGTCGGTATCCTCCGCCGCACGCACTTGATAAAAAAATACGCTCTGCGCTCGCAAAACCCCAGCTCACGAAGCATCTGCCCCGCACGCGCGGGGGTGATCCCTCCCTCTGGATATGGACACACATGGGCCGGGTATCTGCCCCGCACGCGCGGGGGTGATCCACCGACAGTTGGGTCATAGTCCTGCGTAGTCGGGTCCGCCCCGCACACGCGGGGGTGATCCCACGAAGCTCTCGCCGTCGCTCCGGAAGATCAGGTCCGCCCCGCATACGCGGGAGTGTGATTCCACCTGTGGTAGCCAAAGGCCATCAACAGGACCCACCACCCAAGTCAGCCGACCCGTACCTGGATCGTGTGCCAGCCGGTGGCGCCGTCCGGGGCTACCGGGGCTCGGGCGGCGGTCTGGGTGTAGCCGGTGGCGTCGGTGGCGCGGACCTCGATGGTGTGGTCGCCGGGGGTGGCGTCCCAGTCGTCGAGGACCCACTGGCGCCAGGTGTCGGCGGTGGGGGCCTCGGCGAGGCGGGCCTGACGCCACTGGCCCCGGTCGACGCGGACCTCGACCGCGTCCACGCCCTTGTGCTGGGCCCAGGCGACGCCCGCGATGACGGTGCGGCCTGCGGAGATGCTCGCGCCGTCCCTGGGCAGGTCGATGCGGGACTCGGTCTTGACCGGGCCCTTGGCGGACCAGCCCCTGGGCGTCCAGTAGGCCTCGTCCTCGTCGAAGCGGGTGACCCTGATGTCGGTGACCCACTTGGTGGCCGAGACGTAGCCGTAGAGGCCGGGGACGACCTGGCGGACCGGGAAGCCGTGGTCGACGGGGAGCGCCTCGCCGTTCATGCCGAAGGCCAGCAGGGCGTCGCGGCCGTCGAGGACGACGTCGACCGGGGTTCCGGCGGTCCAGCCGTCGGCGGAGGTGCTGAGCAGCATGTCGGCGTTCTTGTGGACGCCCGCGTCGCGCAGCACGTCGGCCAGGCTGACGCCCAGCCAGCGGGCGTTGCCGATGTAGGGGCCGCCGACCTCGTTGGAGACGCAGCAGAGCGTGACGTCGGCCTCGACCACGGTGCGCTTCATCAGGTCGGCGAAGGTGAGCTCGACGGGGCGGTCGACCATGCCGTGGATCTTGAGAGTCCAGCTGCTCGGGTCCACCTGGGGGACGACCAGGGCGGTGTCGACCCGGTAGAAGTCGCTGTTCGGGGTGACGAACGGCGACAGGCCCTTGATCCTGAGGTCGACCCCGGCGGGCAGCGGCGCGAGGGGGGTCGCGGGCCTGGGCAGCGTGATGCCGTTGCGCGCCACGCTCACCTCGGCCCGCCCGGACAGCATCCGCCCGGCGACCCCGGCCACCCCGGCGACGGCGACGCCGCCGAGCACACCGGTCAGCAGGCCCCGGCGGTCGAACGCGCGCAGATCCCTCCCGGCCCGCATGACCGGCGGCGTGGCCGGCTCGGGCCGTTCCCCGGCCTCCGGCGAGCCCTGCTGCGCCGCCTCCTGCTCGATCTCCCACGGTCCGGCGCCGTGCGCGGCCCCCGCCGCCCCTGCGGCGCCGCCGGGCGTCGGGTGCCCCCGGTCGCCGTACGGGCCGGTCGAGGCGCCGGCGAGCTCTTCGACGGGCACGAGGGAGCGGCGGATGATCCGTCGCAGCGCGAACATGCCCGCACCGACGCCGACCACGGTCGGCAGGACGTCCGCGAGCCCGGCCTCCGGCCGGGTCAGCACCGCGACGACTCCGACAAGGCCGAAGGCGGCCAGGCCCGCCAGGCCGTACCGGACGTCGCGGGCGGCGGCGATGCCCAGCGCGGCGGCGATGAGCGCCATGACCACGAAGATCCCGCCGAGCAGCACGACCTTGTCGTTCTCACCGAAGGTGCGGATCGCCCACTCCTTGAGCACGGCCGGGGTGAGGTCGACCGCCGAGTTGCCCACCGCGACGATCGGAAAGGCGGAGGGGTTCACCAGGCCCGCGACGAGCAGGGAGACCCCGACCGCCACCGCGCCGGACACCAGGCCGATCAGCGCCGCGGCCCACGAGGGCATGCGCCTGTTGCTCTGCATACCTCCGACGCTACGCCCATCGGCGAGCGGGGATCTTACGCCACGATTACAGGCCGACTCGAACAGTCGCCCCTGGTCATCGCCTGCTCCCCGGACGGGCTCCGCCGAGGAGCACGAGATCGTCGCCCCCCAGCGTGAGCCGCACCGCGAACCACGAGATCGTCGTCGCGGCTCTCTCGTACGGGCTCCGCCAGGGGCCCCCAGCACGAGCCTCACTGAAGCCGCAGCTCTTTCGAAGGAGCGTCAGACGAGCATCTCGGCGAGGATGGGGGCCAGGGCGCGGAAGGCGCGGCCCCGGTGGCTGATCGCGTCCTTCTCCGCGGCGGACAGCTCGGCGGTGGTCCGGGTCTCGCCCTCGGGCAGCAGGATCGGGTCGTAGCCGAAGCCGTTGACGCCGCGCGGGGTGTCGATGATCACGCCGTGCAGCGCACCCTCGGTCACCCGTTCCTCTCCGGAGGGGAGCGCCAGCGCGGCGGCGCAGGCGAAGTGCGCGCCCCGGTGCTCGGCGGGCACGTCGGAGACCTGGGCGAGCAGCAGGTCGAGGTTGGCCAGGTCGTCGCCGTGCTTTCCGGACCAGCGGGCGGAGAAGATGCCCGGCATGCCGTTCAGCGCGTCGACGCAGAGGCCGGAATCGTCGGCGATCGCCGGCAGGCCGGACTGCCGGGCCACCGCGTGCGCCTTGAGCAGGGCGTTCTCCGCGAAGGTCAGGCCGGTCTCGGCGACGTCGCCGATCTCGGGGAACTCCTCAAGCCCGACGATCTCCACCGGGACCTCGGCGTCGGCCAGGATCCGGCGCAGCTCGGCGATCTTCCCGGCGTTCCGGGTGGCGAGGACCACGCGGGGCCTGCCCGTATCGCTCTCGTGCACAACGGCCCCGCTCATGACCAATCCCCTTGCCTCGAATTCGGTCACACCCTACCCACCCAGGCGGAAAACGCTTATGCCAGGGCCTCCCGCTGCAGGCGGGTGAGCTCCGCGCAGCCGGCCGCGCCGAGGTCGAGCAGTTCGTCGAGGGCGGCGCGGTTGAACGGCTTGCCCTCGGCGGTGCCCTGGACCTCGACGAACTCGCCGGAGCCGGTCATCACCACGTTCATGTCCGTCTCGGCGGCGACGTCCTCGGTGTAGCAGAGGTCGAGCAGCGGCGTCGAGCCGACGACGCCGACGGAGACCGCCGCGACCGAGTCGACCAGCGGGTCGGCGCCGCACATCTTCCGCTTGCGCATCCAGGCGATCGCGTCGACCAGCGCCACGTACGCACCGGTGATGGCGGCGGTGCGGGTGCCGCCGTCCGCCTGGAGCACGTCGCAGTCGATGACGATCGAGTTCTCGCCGAGGACCTTGTAGTCGACGCAGGCGCGCAGCGAGCGGCCGATCAGGCGGGAGATCTCGTGCGTACGGCCGCCGATCTTGCCGCGTACCGACTCGCGGTCGTTGCGGGTGTTCGTGGCGCGCGGCAGCATGGCGTACTCGGCGGTGATCCAGCCCTGACCGCTGCCCCGGCGCCAGCGCGGCACGCTGTCCTGCACGGAGGCGGCACAGAGCACCCTGGTGCCGCCGAACTCGACGAGCACCGAACCCTCGGCGTGCGTGATCCAGTCGCGGGTGATGGTGACGGGGCGGAGCTGATCGGGAGAACGTCCATCTGCACGAGCCATGCAGTTCACCCTAGGTCATACCGGACCCCGCTTCGTGCGAGTTCCATCCGCCCGCCGAACCCACCGCGAGAGGCGTCCTCCCTGACCCGGTCGTGGTCGTTCCAGGGCACCAGGTGGGTCAGTACCAGGGTCTCCACGTCCGCCCTGGCCGCGTGCTCGGCCGCCTGGCGGCCGCTCAGGTGCAGGCCGACGGGGAGTCCTGGCCGGTCGAGGTGTGACGCCTCACACAGGAACACGTCGACCCCCGAGGCGAGCTTGACCAGTTCGGCGCTCTCACCGGTGTCGCCCGAGTAGGCCACCGAGCGCCCGCCATAGGAGACCCTGAACCCGTAGGTCTCCACCGGGTGGTTCATCAGCGCGGCCGTCACCTCGAACGGGCCGACCTCGAACGTTCCCGGCGTCAGCCCCACGAAGTCGAAGGCCGACTCCAGCCGCGGCTCGTCCGGCATCGCGTAGGCCGCGTTCAGGCGCCGGCGCGCGTCCGCGGGCGCGTACACCGGCACCCTGGGCAGCGGCCCCTCGGGCGAGTAGGTGCGCACCACGTGGTACGGGCAGATGTCGAGGCAGTGGTCGGCGTGCAGGTGCGACAGGCAGATCGCGTCCACGTCGTACAGGCCGATGTGCCTCTGGAGTGCGCCGAGCGCGCCGTTCCCGAAGTCCAGCAGCATGCGGAACCCCTCCGCCTCCAGCAGGTAGCAGGAGGAAGGGCTGTCAGGGCCGGGAAAGCTTCCCGAGCACCCGATGATCGTCAGTTTCACGGCGGCCTCCACTGTTTTTGCGGCGCTGCGCGTCGCGGGCGCCGGTGACCGGTGTCCGCCGCTCCCGGGCGCTCCCCTACGGAGCGCCGGAGCACTGTTACGCGCGATGTCCGTTGTTTGAAACATCACCCACCAGCGCCGCCTCGACCGCCTCGATCTCCGGTCCGAGGAACCGTCGTCCGAGGTCGGCGAAGAGGTCCGCGTCTCCGGTGGCGCGGAAACGGTGTCTGGGCGCGCCCCCTACGGCGGCCAGACCCCGGTCGTGCAGGATGCGGTACACGTCCTTGGCCGTCTCGTCGGCGCTGGACACCAGCGTGACGCCGTCTCCCACCACGTAGGAGATCGGCCCGACGAGGAGCGGGTAGTGCGTGCATCCCAGGATCAACGTGTCGCACCGGTCGGCGAGCACCGGCTCCAGGTACTCGCGGATGACGGCGATGAGCTCCTCACTCATGGTCTCCCCGCGCTCGACGAACTCCACCAGGCGCGGCGCCGCCACCGTGGTCAGCCGGACGTCGGGGGCCGCGGCGAACGCGTCGTGGTACGCCATCGACTCGATGGTGGCCCTGGTCCCGATCACCCCGACCCTGCCGTTGCGGGTGGCGCGTGCGGCACGGCGGGTGGCCGGCTGGATCACCTCGACGACCGGCACGTCGTAGCGCTCGCGGGCGTCGCGGAGCACCGCGGCGCTGGCGCTGTTGCACGCGATCACCAGCATCTTCACGTCGTGCTCGACGAGGTGATCCATCACCTCCAGCGCGTAGGCGCGGACCTGCGCGATGGTCTTGGGGCCGTACGGCTGCCTCGCCGTGTCCGCCACGTAGAGGATCGACTCGTTGGGCAACTGATCGATGATCGCCCGAGCCACCGTGAGGCCGCCGACACCACTGTCAAAGATTCCAACGCTTGCTTGCGACACAGTTCCCAAGGCTAGGCGACCTGGGTCGATCGAACACGGTAAGAATCCTCACACCGCCGATTGCCGACTCAGCCGTGTACTTTTCCGGTCTCGCCCGACCGGCCCCGCGAGGGTCAGCCCCGCCCGACCCTGGCCAGCTGGCGGGACTGGGCGACCAGGCGGCCGGTGGAGTCCCAGACCTCGACGTCCTCGTCGAACCAGCCGTCGCTGATCAGCCTGCCTCCGCCGATGAGGGTCAGCCAGCCGGGAGCGGGCAGGGCGCGCAGGTGCCAGGTGAGGTCGACGGTGGGGGCCCAGCCGCGCTCTCCGGCGGAGAAGACCACCGGCGGCAGGCAGTCCACGGCCAGCGCCAGCACGTACGGGTCGGGATCCTGCGGCTCGGCCATCCGGAAGTAGGCGCGGGCCTCGGGGCGGCCGCTGGGCCTGCCGTCGAGCCAGCCGATGGTCGGGGGGTCGAACGCCAGGTCCATCTGGGCGTTGAGCGTCATGTTCGACTCGGTCTTGGGGGCGGGCAGCCGGAGGCACTGCTCCATCGGCGGCATCGCCACCGAGGGTCCGTCCGTCCAGTCGGGGGCGGCGCCGCCGAGGGTCGCGGTCGTGACGAGGGACTCGATGATGGAGTCGCCGTCCCTGACCAGGCTGGCCCGGGTCATCGTGGCGGTGCGGCCGGTCTTGATCTGCTCCAGGCGCACCTGCGCGGGGCCGGGGACGGCGGCGCGCAGGAACTGGGCACTGGTGGTCACCGGGTGCTCATGGGGGGAGGCGTCCACGACCGCGCGCAGCAGCACGGCCATCAGGTAGCCACCGTTGAGGGGGCCACCGATCGAGTATCCGGGGTCGAGACACACGTCGTAGGTGGTCTCGTCCACCCGAATGGCCCCTGTCGCCTCGTCGAACTTCGTCATCCACGCTCCCGAACCTTGTTCTAGACGGCTCACTTTACCTACTCCCCGCCGCCTTCGCCTCCCCGGCCCCCCGGACGCTCCACCACCCGGGCCGCCCCCAAGCCGGACCCGGGCCCGAAATGAGGCCGAGGGCACCCGAGTCGCAAGATTCCCCGCGGTTTCCCGAGCCGCCCAGGGTGGTGGAAAGGTCGAAGCCCACAGGAAGAAGGACATGACGATCACCTGCGGAAATAGCGTGGTAAGACCTGGCGAATCCCCAGCAAGCTGACTCAATCCCGCTTAGATGCACCAATCACATAGTTAGTTCAATGCAAGCGGGTTGCTAGCAAAGTGCACTAACTTCTCCATATCCACGAAGTCCACATTGTGAGTGATCATGCCTGCCAACAATCCCCCAGACCAGTCGCCCACGCCGGATCAGCAACCCGACAGGACGATCGCCTACCGTTGGAACGAGGGCGCGCAGCGAAGCGACCAACCACACACGCAGGTCTACCCCCAGAACGGCCAGCCCGGATACACCCAGCCCCAGCAGGGCTACCAGCAGGGGCAGCCCTACCCGCAGCAGGGCCAGCCCCAGCAGAACCCCCAACAGGCGTACGGCCAGCAGAACTACGGGCAGCAGAACTACGGCCAGCCGACCGCCCAGCCCTACGGCCAGCAGAACTATGGGCAGCAGAACTACGGCCAGCAGGCCGGTCAGCCCTACGGCCAGCAGCAGGCGGGGAACTGGCAGCAGGGCCCCGACTTCCTGGGCGCCGGACAGCCGACCGGAACCCCGCCCCGCAAGGGCGGTAAGGGCTGGTTGCTCGCGGCGATCGCCGCGCTCGTGGTGGTCCTCATCGGCGGTGGCGGTGTCTTCGCGGTCAGCCTGCTCAGCGGCGGCGGCACGCAGCCACACGACGTGCTGCCCGCCAACGCCATCGGCTACGTACGCCTTGACCTCGACCCGGCCGCGAACCAGAAGCTGGCGCTGTTCGGCATCGCCAGGAAGTTCACCGCCACCAAGGACTCCTTCACCGGCGACGACCCGCGCCAGGCCATCTTCGACCTGCTGAAGAAGGAGTCCGGCAGCCTCGGCAAGGTGAACTACGCCACCGACATCGAGCCGTGGCTCGGCGTCCGCGTCGGCGTGGCCGCGCTGCCGCCGGCCAAGGGTGCCAAGGAGCCCGGTGTCGTGGTGGCCGTCCAGGTCACCGACCAGGACAAGGCCAAGGCCGGCATCGCCAAGCTGATGGGCAAGGAGAAGTACGGCATCGCGTTCCGCGACGACTACGCGCTGCTCAGCCCCACCCAGGCGGAGGCCGACCAGGCCGCGGCCGCCGCGCCGCTGTCGGGGAACGCCAACTTCTCCGACGACCTGAGCGCACTCGGCGAGACCGGCGTGCTCTCCTTCTGGGCGGATGCCGGCAAGATCGCCCAGCTGGCTCCCGAGCTGGCGTCCCAGGACCCCGCCACCCTCGCCCAGATCAAGAACGTCCGGGTGGCCGGCGCCCTCCGCTTCGACAGCGGGTACGTCGAGCTCGCGGGCATCAGCCGCGGCGCCCAGAACCTGGACATGGGCACCCCCGAGGCCTCCAAGATCAGCACGCTTCCGGCCTCCACCGCCGGCGCGGTCTCGATCTCCGGTCTCGGCGAGGTGATCGGCAAGCAGTGGACGCAGCTCATGAAGTCGGCCACCACGGCTGGCAGCAACGCGCAGCAGCTCGTCGACCAGGCCCAGCAGCAGTCCGGCCTGGCGCTCCCCGACGATCTGGTGACACTGCTCGGCAAGAACATCACCCTCGCACTGGACGCAGGCGGCCTCGACAGCGACCCGAAGTTCGGCGCGAAGATCGTCACCGACCCGGCCAAGGCCCAGGAGGTCGTCGGCAAGATCGAGAAGTACCTTGCCGGCACCGGGACGGCCGTTCCGCAGCTCGCCAAGGTCCCCGGTGACGGCACCTTCGTCCTGGCCAGCTCGCCGGAGTACGCCGCCGAGCTCGACAAGGACGGCGCCCTGGGCGACAGCGAGACCTTCCAGCTCGCGATCCCCAACGCCGACGAGGCGACCTTCGCCGTCTTCGTCGACCTGGACAAGATCGAGAAGCTCTATCTCGAGGGCCTGCAGGGCGACGAGAAGGCCAACCTTCAGGTGCTGCGCGGCGTGGGCGTGAGCGGCACCCAGTCGGGCAGCGAGGCGACCTTCTCGCTGCGGCTCCTGCTCAACGATTAGCTCCCCGGCGGGCTCCCGCCGGGGACCGGTTCCCCTCGGGGACGATGAAGGGCGGGCGTCCCACCGGGACGCCCGCCCTTGTCGTTCACCTGTCATCCGGCGTCCGGTCCCGCGCCCGCCGATCCGATTCCCGCGACAGGCCTCAGCCCGGCCCCGTACCCACCGGCCCCGTGCCGTTCCCGCCGCAGGCCTCACGGAACCCGCCGCCCCGGCCCGCCGCGGAAACCTCGCATCAGGCCCAGAGCTGGCCTTCGAGCCGCTCCTCGGCCTCGTCCAGCGTCCCCTCGTAGGCACCGGTGGACAGGTACTTCCAGCCGCCGTCCGCGACCACGAAGACGATGTCGGCCCGTTCCCCCGCCTTGACGGCCTTGGCCGCCATGCCGAGCGCGGCGTGCAACGCGGCTCCGGTGGAGACCCCGGCGAAGATGCCCTCTGCGGCCAGCAGTTCCCGGGTGCGCCGCAGCGCGTCGGCGGAGGAGACGGAGAAGCGCGTGGTCAGGACCTCGGCGTCGTACAGCTCGGGGATGAAGCCCTCGTCGACGTTGCGCAGGCCGTACACCAGCTCGCCGTAACGCGGCTCGGCGGCGACGATCTTCACGTCGGGGACGTGCTCGCGCAGGAACCGGCCGACGCCCATCAGGGTGCCCGTGGTGCCCAGACCGGCCACGAAGTGGGTGACGGAGGGCAGGTCCGCCAGGATCTCCGGCCCGGTCGACTCGTAGTGCGAGCGCCAGTTGGCCGGGTTGCCGTACTGGTAGAGCATCACCCAGTCGGGGTTCTCGGCGGCCAGCCCCTTGGCGACCCTGACCGCCTCGTTGGAGCCGCCCGCCGCGGGCGAGGAGATGATCTGCGCCCCCCACATGCGCAGCAGCTGGCGGCGCTCCTCGGAGGTGTTCTCCGGCATCACGCAGATCAGCTGGTAACCCTTGAGCCGGGCGGACATCGCCAGCGAGATGCCGGTGTTGCCGCTCGTGGGTTCGAGGATGGTGCAGCCCGGCTGGAGGAGCCCGTCCTTCTCCGCCTGCTCGATCATCCACAGCGCCGGACGGTCCTTGATCGAACCTGTCGGGTTGCGGTCTTCGAGCTTGGCCCAGATCCGCACGTCCTCCGAGGGCGAGAGCCTGGGCAGGCCGACCATCGGGGTCCGGCCTACCGAGTCGATCAGTGAGTCAAAGCGCATGGTGTACGGCTTCCGCCTCTGTAGTCCTACCAATGACAGCGAGGTGCGCCCCCCCGCCCGCGGGATCGAGCGTGGCGGGGGGGGCCCCGCCCGAGGGAGAAGGCCACCTCAGTACAAAACAGACAAAAC